>JAFGAF010000509.1 GCA_016933815.1 Prolixibacteraceae bacterium | reverse complement strand
TTATGGAGCCCGGCGAAGCACAAATACAGTTGATTGCCGATGGATCGGACCCAAATACAGCATCCATTTTAACTGCTTATGCTTCAAGCTTAATCGCTTCATACCAACAAGAAATGATAAAAGGCGAAGCCCCAACAATGCTGATTACGCCCGAAGTGAAGCTGCTGTATAACCCGGCAATGAAAAACTCGTTTAACACAGTTCCCGGCATTATGGGCGTGATTATTATTCTGATTTGTGCTTTGATGACCTCGGTTTCGCTTACGCGCGAAAAAGAGCACGGCACCATGGAAGTTTTGCTGGTTTCGCCCATGCGGCCATTGTTGATCATCTTTTCGAAAGTGATCCCCTATTTTTGTATTTCGTTGGTAAACCTGGCCACCATTTTGGTGCTTGCGCATTTTATGCTCGGCGTGCCCATTGTGGGAAGCCTGGCACTGGTCATCCTCATTTCGCTCATTTATATTTTCGTGTCGTTGGCATTGGGGATTTTCATTTCCACCATTGTTGATAAACAAATAGTTGCTTTGCTTATTTCGGGCGCAGGACTAATGCTGCCGGTGGTTTACCTCTCGGGGATGATGTTCCCGCTCGAAAGCATGCCCGTGGCTTTGCAATGGTTTGCCAATATTATACCGGCCAAATGGTTCATTATTGCCATGCGAAACGTAATGATCAAGGGACTCGGCTTTACATCGGTGATAAAGGAAATTGCCATACTAAGCCTAATGGGCTCAGTGATTATTATTGCCAGCTTGAAACGGTTTAAAATTAGGTTGAAATAAACACAAGTCAGTAGTCAATGGTCATAAAGTCAATGGTTCAGAAATACAGGATTAATAGATGAAGGGGACCGGAGAGGGAAGACCAGAGACCGTGTGTTACCAACAACGACAACGATGACAACAACGACAACCTAATAAATTACTAATATTACAACTCTATGTTAATCTATCTACTCGAAAAAGAATTCAAGCAGTTTGTAAGGAACAGCTTTCTGCCAAAAATGGTAGTAATGTTGCCGTTGATGGCTATGCTCATTTTTCCGCTTATTGCCAATTTCGAAATCAAAAACATCAACCTTTGCGTGGTCGATCACGATAAAAGCAGCCAGTCGCAACACTTGATACAAAAAATCCAATCGTCGGGTTATTTCAGGCTTACCGATGTGGCCGCAAGCTACCACGAAGCGCTTGAAAGTGTTGAGCAAAACAGTGCCGATATGCTGATTGAAATACCCATGGGTTTTGAAAAGGAACTGGAGAACGGCCGGGGCACAAAGGTTTTAATTGCTGCCAATGCCGTAAACGGGGTAAAAGGCGGACTTGGAAGCTCCTACCTGATGACCATTCTCAATAATTTCAGTGCCGATATTGTTGTTGCGCGCCAGCCAGTTTCGGCTCAACTAACAAGTGCCGGTTTTGAAATAATTCCCCAATATTGGTTCAACCCAACGTTAAAATATGTGGTGTTTATGATCCCGGCCTTGATGATGATGGTATTGGCCATTGTGAGCGGTTTTTTACCGGCCATGAACATTGTGGGCGAAAAGGAGGCAGGAACCATTGAGCAAATGAACGTAACGCCGGTAAGTCGCTTGCATTTCATTCTCTCGAAACTCATTCCCTATTGGTTGGTGGGCTTTGTAGTGCTTACCATTGCTATTTTGGTGGCACGGTGGGTGTATGGTTTCAAGCCACAAGGAAGTATCGGCACCATTTATCTGTTTGCATCGATGTTTATGCTTGCGTTTTCGGGTTTCGGGCTCGTTATTTCGAACTACGCCAAAACCATGCAACAAGCCATTTTTATGATACTCTTTTTCTTGCTCACCTTCATTTTTTTAAGCGGATTTTACACGCCCATTAACAACATGCCCGGGTGGGCAAAAGCAATCAGCAATTTTAGTCCGTTCAAATACATCATACAAGTGGTTCGTTTGGTTTATTTAAAAGGAAACAGCTTTGCAGATATGGTGCCCCACTTTTTGGCCTTGTGCGGTTTTGCCGTTTTCTTTAATGGTTGGGCAGTGCTGAGCTATCACAAAAAAAAATAGAGTGTTACTGTCTGAACGACACACGGGTAAGGAAAGCCGAATTAGTGAGCGACGCTGGCAAGTCAGTACCAGGCATAACGCGCACCGGGTTTATGTCGATGCCGCCACGGCGGGTGTACATGCAGGCTACCATGAGCTTTTGAGGTGCAAAAATGTCAATAAGCCGCTTAAAAACCATCTCGCATATTTCTTCGTGAAAGTGGTTTTCGTTTCGCAGCGAAACAATGTATTTTAGAAAACTTTGGGGCGTGGGTAGTTTTTCGCCTTTCATGTAAATATACAATGAACCCCAGTCGGGCTGATGCGTGATTTTGCAATTGCTGCGCAGCAGGTGGGTGCCCCATTTTATTTCACCACTATAGGAACTTTCCTTTAACAACTCAGGCGCTTCGGTGTATGTATTGCACGATAAACTGTCGAAATCAACGAGTTCTTCCAATATTGAATAGTCGTTAAAATCGGAACTTGCAGCTTGTGCTTTGTGGTCGAAAAAGCGAACGCCGACTTCACATTTTAGCAACTGCGTTAAGTCGGTGGTGATGATTTGAAGCACCTCCTCAACCCCCTGCGTTTTAGTTTTGCCGTAGCGGCTCATATTAAATGAGTTGAAGTACAGTTTCAGCGACTTGCTTTCAACCAAAAACTTATTGTTGCAGGGGTAGGTAATTTTCAGTAATCCAACTACCGGGGCGCCTTTTTGGGTCAAGAAACTGAATTCGTAGGCATGCCACACATCAATGCCTTCAAAAGGCAGGTTTTGCTCTTCGATGTTGTATTGC
>JAFGAF010000508.1 GCA_016933815.1 Prolixibacteraceae bacterium | reverse complement strand
GCAACCGAATCGCAAGCATTGATCCGTTCGCGCGACAAGTTACGAAGCCTCCAAATTTTGTCGCGTGCAGGTCTGGGCCTACCTAAAACAGCATTCACCAATTACTCGAAAGATGTTGATCGAGTAATTGAACATGTAGGAGGAGCCCCCTGTGTGATTAAGCTTTTAGAAGGCACTCAAGGAGTAGGCGTTGTTTTAGCCGAAACACACAATGCAGCCACATCGGTGCTTGAAGCTTTTCATGGAATGAAAGCCAGGGTAATTGTACAAGAATACATTAAAGAATCGAATGGAGCCGACATACGTGCTTTTGTTGTTGACGGGGTTGTGGTTGGTGCCATGAAAAGGCAAGGTAAAGAAGGTGAATTCCGTTCGAACCTGCACCGTGGGGGCACTGCCACACGCATTGAACTGACTGATGATGAAGAAAATGCAGCATTGAAAGCTGCCCGTGTTTTGGGTTTGGGTATTGCAGGCGTTGATATGCTCCAATCGAACACCGGCCCCAAAATAATGGAAGTGAATTCCTCACCCGGCCTCGAGGGGATCGAAAAAGCAACCAATGTTGATATTGCCCAAAAAATTATCCGTTACATTGAAAGGCATGTTGATTAAAACCATTTTAGAGTGAGAATACTAAACCAAGAAATATTGCCCGGAAGCAGCCATTACCTGAATATGGATATTGCCCGTTTACACACCCACACCAAAATTGAGGTACCTGTTATTGTTGAGCGCGCAAAAGCCGATGGTCCCTGTTTATTGATTCTGGGGGGAATTCATGGCAACGAAATTAACGGTGTTGAAATAGTTCGCAAAATTGTTGCACTCAAAATCAACAAACCTAAACGCGGTACAACCATTTGCATTCCGGTATTGAACGTTTTCGGCTTTTTAAACCAACAACGCGAATTCCCCGACGGGCGCGACCTTAACCGTGTTTTTCCGGGCTCGACTATAGGTTCGCTGGCCAGCCGCTTTGCACATGAAATGATGACCGAAATCATACCACACACCGACTATTGCATTGATTATCATACGGGTGGCGACGGACGTTTTAATTATCCCCAGTTGCGCATTGCCCCCAACGATAACGAAACACTCGAAATGGCAAAAGCTTTTGGTGTAAAATTCATTAAATTTGCCAAACACCGCGAAAAATCGTTCAGGGAAATTGCCAACAAACATGGCATAAAAATTTTACTCTACGAAGGCGGAAAAACATTAAACCTCGATCAGGAGGTTACCAACTACGGAGTGCAAGGAGCAATGAATATAATGGAATATTTGGGCATGCGCGATTTTAACCACAAATTTGAACTACACGAAAAACCGGCCGAGCAGGTAATCATCAGCTCATCGACCTGGATAAGGGCAAAGCATTCGGGCATGTTCAGATCCGATGTAGAACTTGGTACTTTTGTTAAAAAAGGCGAAACACTTGGCTCAATTTCCGATCCGTTCGGATATTTCGAAAAGCCTGTAAAAGCAACCAACGACGGATATGTTTTTTGCTGCGAACACTCTCCCATTGTTAACCAAGGCAATGCTTTGGTGCACCTTTCTACTTCATTTATTACCAACAATCGAGAAACCTAAAAAGACCTAAAAATGAAAACATTAAAAAAAACCACACTTGTTATTTTACTATTTGCAACATTGTTACAAACTGCTTGTAACGAAGCAAAACCAATACAATTTGCAAGTTCTGATCAAAATATTGTTTACTCCGGGCATGTTGAACAACTCGAAAACGAAGTGGTGCTGATTGGCTCGGCATCGTCGGCAACAGCCTGGTTCGAGGGCGATACCTGCGTTTTGTTTCTGCGCAATTACAACAACAATGGCCTGCACAATTACTATTCTGTTGAACTCGATGGCGAAGATCTCGGGCGTTTCCGCATCGAAGGCGAAGATATGCAAGCCATAAAAGTGAATGTTACCTTCAAAAAAGATGTGCACAAAATTTCGGTTTATAAATCGACCGAAGCATCGAACGGTTACATCAACTTTGGTGGCATATACTGTTACAATCTGCTTGAGCCAATCGACGAATATGCTTATACCATTGAATTTATAGGCAATTCAATTACCTGTGGAATGGGCAACGATACATTGAATATTCCGTGCGGAACCGATCAGTGGTACGATCAGCACAACGCTTATTGGGCTTACGGCCCAACAGTTTCGCGGGCCTTAAAAGTAAATTTTATATTGAGTTCGGTTTCAGGCATTGGTATTTATCGCAACTGGAACGATGTTGGCCCTACCATGCCCGAAGTT
>JAFGAF010000507.1 GCA_016933815.1 Prolixibacteraceae bacterium | reverse complement strand
TTCTCAATAATATTTGTAATGGTTTCGTACCTTATTACAGCCCGCATGTTCCGCAACGAAAGATTAATGATGGAACAAACATCCGACTTTATCAACAACATGGTACACGAGTTCCAAACCCCCTTATCGAACATTCGTTTTGCGGCCAGCCTAATCAAAAAAAGAGAAGCGAAAATCGACGACCCAAAAATCTCAGAATACCTCTCGGTTATCATTAACGAAAACCATAAAATGGAAAATAATGTTGTTGAAATACTTAAAATTTCGGGCAACGAAAATGGCCATCAGAAAGAAACATTCGACCTCAATAAGATCATCGAACAAGTTTGCGCCGATTTTTATCCGCGCACCGAAAGCCTCAACGGCGATATTCAATTTATCGCAAAACAAGCTGAAATACCATTTACAGGTGTTTCGAATCATTTTAAACTAATCACCTCAAATCTGATCGACAATGCGTTAAAATATTCTTTACAAGCACCAAAAATTAACATCAGCACCGAAATAAAAAACGCCAATATTGTACTTAAGGTGCACGATAATGGCATTGGAATTGAAAAAAAACACATTAACCGCATATTTGAGAAATACTACCGGGTACCAACGGGCGATTTACACAACGTGAAAGGCTTTGGGCTGGGGCTTACCTACGTTCGAAAAATTGTTGATCAATACAATGGAAAAATTGAAGTAACCAGTACAAAAGACGAAGGTACTGTCTTCACAATTTTCTTACCTTTGAAAAATGAAACGCACAAAAATACTATTGGTTGAAGACGACACCAGCCTTGGCTTTTTATTGGTCGATTTTTTGGGATCGAACGATTTCGATGTCAAGCTTTGCAAAGATGGCAAAACAGCCCATGCCACTTACAAACAAAGCAATTTCGATTTCTGTATTCTCGACGTAATGTTACCCGACATGGATGGCTTCACTTTGGCAAAACTAATCAGGGCCGATAACAAAACAATTCCCATCATTTTTTTAACGGCACGTTCGATGAAAACCGACAAACTTAAAGGCTTCAACCTTGGTGCCGACGATTACATTACCAAACCATTCGACGAAGACGAACTGCTTTGCCGTATAAACGCCATAATAACCCGCTACAATACCGAGCCCGGAAAACAAATATTAACCGACACTTACAACATTGGGCACTACATATTCGATTACAAAAACCAGCTATTAAAATCAGGTTCCGATTCGAAAAGGCTTACCAAAAAAGAAAACGAAATACTGAAACACTTGTGCACATCGGCCAACAAAATTGTAACACGCGACGATATCCTTTTTTCGGTATGGGGCGATAACGACTATTTTATAGGCCGTAGCCTCGATGTTTTTATCGCAAAACTCCGCAAATACCTTAGTGGCGACCCGGGCATACAAATCACCAACATACCGAAAGTAGGATATATATTAGAAGTAAAACAAGCTTAAAGCCCTTCAACTGTATCTTTTAATCGGGCAGCAATATCATCGATAGAGCCCATGCCATTTATGGCGTAATATTTATTTTGCGCGCTGTAATAATCAATTAGCGGAGCTGTTTTTTCGTTGTAAACCGAAATACGGTTTTCGATAACCGATTCGCTGCAATCGTCGCTACGTCCCGATGTTTTTCCACGCTCCAGTAAACGGTTAATAAGTTCTTGTTTTTCGACATCGAGAGCCAACATGCCCGAAACAGCAGTATTGTTTTTGTCCATAAGTACATCGAGTGCTTTTGCCTGTTCAACAGTACGCGGAAAGCCGTCAAAAATAAAACCTTTGGCCGATTTATTCTCGGCAAGTTGATTTCCAATCATATCGATTACAACTTGGTCGGGCACCAGCTCGCCCCTATCGATAAAAGCCTTGGCCTTAACACCAAGTTCGGTTTGAGCTGCAATTTGACTGCGCAACAAATCGCCGGTCGATAAATGAATTAAACCAAAAGCATCTTTAATAAAAACAGCCTGAGTACCCTTTCCTGCTCCCGGAGGGCCAAATAAAACAATATTCAACATGGTTAATAAAGGTTTGTTTTGTTATTCAATAATTTTGTAAATGTCTTTCAAGTTCCTTCCTTTTTGGTCGTAATCGAGCCCAAATCCAACAATAAAATCGTTGCCAATTTCCATGCCCACATAATCGACAGGCATTTTGTTTTTGAACTTTTCGGGTTTGAGTAATAGCGTTGCAATTTTCACTGCTTTAGGTTGATGTTCTTTCAAAAGCTTCATTACCTCAACAATGGTAGTACCTGTATCAATAATATCTTCGAGCACAACCAACACACGTCCGTTAATAGGTTCATTCAGCCCAATCAGCTTTTTAACCTGCCCGGTTGTATCGGTACCATCGTACGACGAAAGCCTCATAAAAGTAACCTCGGCCTGTTCAAGTTCAATCTCCTTAAACAATTCAGCAGTAAACATAAACGACCCATTCAGAATACAAATAAACAAAACATCCTCATTTTTCAAGTCGTTTGATATCTGAAGCGCCATTTTCTTAACACTTTGGTTAATTTGGGCATAAGGAATAAAGGTTTCAAACTCCTTGTCGTGTAATTTTATCCGGCTCATTTTCTTTGCTTTTATTTTGACTTTACAAATAACTTACAAAAATTTCAAAAACCCAATCGTTCGCTTTAACATTTTTAAACAATTGCTCAAAACTGCATTTACAAAGGCTTTCGGAGCCTGCTGCTATTTATTCAATCACTTCGAATAAACAACACTTGATTGTTATCAAATTATTACTATTTTTGGTGATCGCTTTAAAAAATGAACCAATAAATACATTTTTATATGAAAACTTATAAGACAGAAGACATCAGAAACATTGCGCTGATAGGAAACGCCGGGGCTGGGAAAACCACCCTCGCAGAAGCAATGCTCTACGGGGGTGGTATTATCAACCGCAGGGGAGAAGTAACCCAGAAGAACACAGCCTCAGACTATACCGACATTGAACACGATTACGGCAACTCCATTTTTTCTACACTTCTTTACACCGAATTCAACGACAAAAAAATCAACATTATCGATACTCCCGGAATGAAAGCTTTCTCGGGAGCAGTAACTTCATCGCTAAACGTTGTTGAAGCTGCGCTTTGCGTAATCAACAGCGGCGACGGCATTGGTGCAGGCACCGAAAGTGCCATGCGCATAGCCGATAAACTAAAAACACCTGTTATACTTGTAGCCAATGGCCTCGACCACGAAAATGCTAATTTCGAAAAAGTGATGGACGAAGCCAAAACTAAATTTGGCCCAAAAGTTACCATCGTTCAATATCCTGTTAACGCCGGCGTTGGCTTTAACCAGGTTGTCGATGTATTAAAAATGAAAATGTACCAATGGGGCAAGGATGGCGGCAAATACGAAATGCTCGACATTCCGGCCTCAGAAAAAGATAGAGCCGACGAACTGCACAACGAATTGGTTGAAAAAGCAGCCGAAAACGACGAGAACCTCATGGAACTTTATTTCGACAAAGGCTCACTCAGCGAAGACGAAATGCGCCAAGGCATGCGCTTGGGCATGAAAGACGGCAGTTTTATTCCTGTTTTCTGTACTTGTGCTAAAAAAGACATGGGCATACGCCGTTTGCTCGAGTTCGTTATCAACATTGTTCCGGCTCCAAACCAGGTAGAGCCTCGCAAAGACGTTAACGGAAAAGAAGTAAAAACCGACCCTTCGGCACCTGCCTCTTTAATGGTTTTCAAAACCAGCGTTGAACCTCACATTGGCGAAGTTACCTACTTTAAAGT
>JAFGAF010000067.1 GCA_016933815.1 Prolixibacteraceae bacterium | reverse complement strand
ATTAAATATGAATTAAATGTTTCTTAGTGGCAAGTTCCGAAAACTTCAATTAACAAGTTCTTAAAAAAGGCATATCAAATGGTGTTTTTTTGTTAACGCCCAATTAGCATTCAGCTTAACTAACCGATATATCATTGCATCGATGAGTCAATTCAAAAATTGTTATAAAAATTAACTAATGAGAAAAGTTTTAGCAGGGTTTATCCTATTCTTTGTTTTAACCCAGAATTTAAGTGCACAAAAAGCAGTATTGCGAGGTAATGTTATTGATGAAAAAACAGGTGAAACCATTGTAGGTGCCTCGGTAATTTTTAATGGAACAACTACAGGTGCAATGACCGATTTAGATGGAAATTACGAAATTAAGAACATAACGCCCGGAACATACGAGCTGAGGTGTTCATTTATTTCGTACCAACCACAACAATTACAGGTTGTTTTAAACGAAAACGATGAGAAAGTTATTGACTTTAAATTAGGCGAAGCAGTTGTTGAAGTTGAAGAAGTAAACGTTGTTGCCAGGGTTAACCGCGATAACGAAATACTTTTGCTGATGGATCAGAAAGAAGCCGACGGTATTAAAGAGAGCATTGGCGCCAAACGTTTGTCAAGCCTGGGCGTTTCGAATGCTGCTTCGGCAACGACTAAAATAACAGGTGTTACCCAAAACGAAAGTTCGGGCGATATTTATATCAGGGGCTTGGGCGACCGTTATCTGATTACAACCATGAATGGTTTGCCAATTCCCTCGGATGATGTTGAAAAGAAGAACATCGACCTGAACCTTTTTTCGACCGATATTATCAAAAACGTTGGCGTAGAAAAAACGTACAACGTTTCATCGTATGCCGATCAGGCTTCGGGCGCAATTAATATTAATTCAAAAAATGTGGGCAGCGATATTGCATTTGAATTATCAGCAGGTTCCAACACAAATATTCTTACTAACGGAACTTTTGGCAATTTTAAAGCTACTCAAAATAACAACAATCTTAGTTTTGGTTTTTACAATTCGGGAATTTCAACACTCGATGCTGTAAGCTTGCAAAGCTGGAATACATCGAAGGTTTCGGTTCCATTGAATTATGGATTTTCGATCGCAGCCGGAAACGAGTTTAAGGTATTCAGAAAAAACGCATCATTTTTTGCCACCTTATCGCACGATAATTCATACGATTATTACACAGGTATTTATAAAAAGTACAGGTCGAACATTCTCGACAATTCATTTACCGATACCGAAAGCTGGTCGAGTAATTACAATACAACAGGTTTGCTGAATTTTACTTTTGCATTCTCGCCTAAAAATGTATTGAATTTCAATAGCTTATTGGTTTTAAAAACCTCCGATAACTTATACGAACAAGGCCGAAATACCGAAGGGTATGTTTTCGATCAGGATCCGCAAGAATATGGCGCTTTTGTGCGCGATCAAAACCTGAAAACCAACACAGTGCTAATTACGCAAATATTGGGTATGCACGAGCTTGGCGCAAAAAATAAACTCAATTGGGCATTGGGCTATAATATGGTAAACTCCAACGAACCCAACCGAATCCGAAACGAAGTGAATATACTCGATGCCAATACTGTTCAATTTGCCCACGTTGGCGATTTTCAGCAACGTAAGTCGGCACAGGCAATAGCCGATTTTGAATTAAACGGTAACATAACCAACGATTTGGTGCTAATAAAAAACGACGATACCAATAATTTGGTGCTTAGTACAGGTGCTAATTTCAGGTACAAAGAACGCGATTTTAGTTCATTGTTTATAGGTGTAAGGGCCAAGGGCGTTCAGGTGGTTTCGGTTGATATGCTCGACGAAGCTTTGCTCAACCAAAGTTTGTACAACACCCGCCAATTGATTGTGCGCGAACGCAAACCCGACTTATATACAGCTGCTTTACTGGCCTATGCCGGTTTTGTAAATTTAAAATTCGAAACAGGTTTATTCAGTGGTAATACCGGTGTGCGTTTCGAACACGATTATTTAAACGTTGATTGGGATGTTGCCAATTATGTGGGCCGAACCGGTCAAACAACCTATAATTATAACAATATTTTACCTGCTTTAAATCTTAAATATCAAATAAGCGAAAACAGCGCTTTGCGAATGGCAGCTGGCAAAACAGTAACATTGCCCGAATTCAAAGAGCTGGCTCCTTTCGAATATGTTTCACCTACAGGCAGGGTCACCAAGGGAAACCCCGATTTAAAGAAATCGGTCAATTATAATGTCGATTTAAAATGGGAAATGTATCCTACCATAAAAGAACTGTTTTCGGTTGCTGCCTTTTATAAAATGATAAACGACCCCATTAATTTAGCGCAAACAAGGGGCTCATCGGGGAACTTCATTTACGAAAACACCGGCGATAAAGCCAACGTTTATGGTGTTGAAATGGAAACACGCTTTGGCCTGATCGATGCTAAAAACAGTCTCGATTTATCGGTAAATGCTACAAAAATGTGGTTCAAGCAAGATTTATTGTCCGAGTTTGTGTACAACAATAAAACCGAACTCGGATTGCAAGGTGCTGCGGGTTTCATAAGTAATGCTTCATTGTCGTTTTCAAACAAAAAAGAAAACGAATTTACGGCTACACTTACCGGCAATTATTCATCGGATAAAATTTTAGCACTTGGTGCCCCCGAAGATTTTGAAAATAGCGACAGGCTTTTCAATAACGAAATTATTGAAAAAGGTTTTGCTACCGTCGATTTGGTTGTTAGTAAGAAATTTAACGATAAAGTCAGCTTGAAAATTACCGGAAAAAACCTGTTGAACCCCAAAATTGAACAAACACAAGAAATTGCTCCTTTGTCGGGCGAAAAATCAAATGAAGTAGTGAGCTCGTACAAAAAAGGTATGAGCCTGAATGTCAGCTTAAAAATAAACCTTAATTGAAAATAAAATATAAAGTTTGTATTATTTAAATTAACAACAAAATGAAAAAAACACTTTTTAATGTATTGATCATTGCCTTTGTGGCAACAATTGCTTTCACCAGCTGTGATGGCGACGATCCGATTGTAAAAGACAAAGTTATTGAAGATTTGGAAAATGGCATTATGGAAGGCAGTTTGACCGAAGACTACACCCTCGATGCTTCTGTTAATTATACGCTTACAGGTGCATTCATTGTACCCGATAGTGTTAGCCTTACCATTCCGGCCGGAACAAATATTTTAGCAACCGATGGTGGTACCGATGTTTACGTTGCAGTAATGCAAGGCGGTAAAATTTTTATCGAAGGAACCTCTGCTAATCCTGTGGTAATGTCATCGTCGAATGCTAATCCCGGCGATTGGGGTGGCTTAACCATTTGTGGTAAAGCAACTACAACTGCCGGCGCAGGTGCCGAAGCCGAAGTAGGTGGTTTTATTTACGGTGGAACCGACAATGCCGATAACTCAGGTAGTAT
>JAFGAF010000506.1 GCA_016933815.1 Prolixibacteraceae bacterium | reverse complement strand
CGACCACTCTGCCATCTCTCCCAAAAAAATTAAAGAGGTTTTCAAGACCGCCGCTCCCTCCCGATAGCTATCGGGATATCGAGGACGACCACTCTGCATCTCTCCCGAAATGCGATGCAAAAATAGATGTTTTTTTTATTCCCCCAAATATCAAACAAAGAATTTAGCAATTATTGATTTTTATTAGCAGGTAAATTTTTTTTCATGCTTTTTAAAGTACTAAATATGATCGATAAAGGCCAATAAATATAAATCAGACAATCGAATTATTGTGATTTTTGTCATGTTTGTTGCTTTGAAATCAAATAATTGCTCTAAAGCATTTTAAAATTTATCAACATCGGTTAATAACTCTGCAAATTAATTTTAAAAATTGATTTGATCGTAATGGGTTGTTTTGTAGTGTGTTATGGATTGCTCAGGTTTGTTGGCAAATGGTTAAGGATATGCCAAAAACCTTACAATAGCCTATTTTACTGAACATTCGGCGTTTTTTTTTATTGTTAAAGTTTGCAAAACTCAGTAAAAACGATATATTTGTGTGAGTTAACTTAGTTTAATAACCCTTAAATCTCAACTTATGAATAAAGCTCAATTAATTGATGCCATTGCTGCTAAAGCAGGTCTCACCAAAGCTGATGCAAAAAAAGCATTAGATGCATTTATCGAAGCAACCAGTGAATCGCTCAAAGCAGGTGACCGTGTTGCATTAGTAGGATTCGGTTCATTTTCTGTAGCTAAAAGAAGTGCACGTACAGGACGTAACCCTCAAACCGGTAAAGAAATTCAAATTCCTGCAAAAGCAGTTGTTAAATTCAAACCAGGTACCGAATTAGCTGAAGGCGTTTAAGAAATTTGATCGCAAAGAAATTTGTAAGGGAGACAGGATGTTGTTTCCCTTTTTTTATTTAATTGTATGATAGAAATGGATAAGGACAAAGCTTTAATAGAGTATCTTTCAACTTATGTTACCCCCGAACGTTTCGACCTTTTTAATAAGATTGTCGATCAGCGAACCAATTACATTGCTGTTGTTCTCGAAGATATTTATCAAAGCCAGAATGCCAGTGCAGTTTTGCGCACTTGCGATTGTTTTGGTGTTCAAAACGTTCATGTAATCGAAAACCGAAATACTTTCGATGTTAATCCCGAAGTGTCGCTCGGATCATCGAAGTGGCTGAGTATTGAACGCCATAACCAAAACGAAAATAATACCATTCAGGCATTATCGTTGTTGAAAAATCAAGGTTATCGTATTGTTGCAACAACACCACACCAAAATGATGTCGATTTGAATAATTTCGATGTAACTAAGGGTAAGTGTGCATTCGTATTTGGTACCGAGCTTAAAGGTATTTCGCAAAAAGTAAAAGATAATGCCGACGAATTTCTGAAAATTCCGATGTACGGATTTACCGAAAGCTTTAATATTTCGGTATCGGTTGCAATTATTTTACATTATACTACATTACTGCTTCGGCAAAGAGGAGTCGATTGGCATTTGAACCCTGCCGACCGTAATGCTTTATTGCTCCGTTATTTAATGAAGAACATTAAAGGCAGTAAGTATATCGCAAAAACTTTTTTAGAAAAAATAGCCCATTAGCAAGTCAAATTTCTTTTATTAAATACTTAATTATACTATATTTGGCTAGTTGATTTACGTGAGGTATGAATTGTATTATAATTGATGACGACAAAATGTCGAGAAAACTGTTGGAGAAGTTTGTTGAAAAAACCGACTTACTCGATCAGTATTATTCTTTCTCGGGTGCTATTGAAGCAATTAACTTTATCCGCAAGGATGAAGAAAAAATCGATTTAATATTTCTCGATATTGAAATGCCCGATATGAATGGTGTTGAATTCATGCAATCGTTGGGCAATCATCCGGTACAAATAATTGTCGTTTCATCAAAAGAAAAATATGCGCTTGAGGCCATTGAGTACGATGTAACCGATTACTTACTTAAACCAGTAACTTATGTCCGTTTTTTAAAGGCAACTGAAAAGGCGCTTAGTAAATTACGCGAGGAAATGTTACCTGCGTCCAATTCAAAAGAAGATTTCTTTATTCGCAATAATGCAAGCCTTAAGCGTTTGCGTTACGACGATGTGATTTGGATTGAAGCTTTAGAAAACTATATTGTTGTTTATACATACGAAGAAAAATATACCATCCACTTTACCATGAAGGCAATTATGGATCAACTTCCACTCGAAAAGTTTTTCCGTATTCATCGTTCTTACATTGTTAACCGAAGCAAAATCGATATGATTAAAACCAACGAGATTGAGGTGGAAACAATTGAAGGAACACAAGCTTTGCCTATCGGAAAATCGTATCGCGAATTATTACTCAAAGAAATCAACTTATTAAGCAAATAATTTGTTCTTTAATTCGTTATCTGTAAAGAAATAAATCAATTGTTTTATTAACTTAAATTAATTATTATGAAAAAGACATTTTTAATGTTTACTGCTGTTGTTGCAGTTTTATCAATGGGTTTGTATTCATGTATTCCCGATCCTGCTGATTCAAATCCACCAACTATTGAAGTAACTTCACCTGTTGCTGATACCATTAATGTTTTTGTTGGCGACAGTTTAGATTTTGAAATCACGCTAGCATCTGAAAACGGACTTAAGTCGTTGTTGGCTTTGTCATCGTCGGCAAATGTTACATTAATTAACAACGATTTGGATTTTAACGACACTTCGAGTGAAACCGTAACCGTAACCGCCGTTGTTGGCGAAGGAGCACTAGATGGTGAAACAGCCGAAGTTGTTTTTACTGTTAACGATGCAAACAAATCGGCAAACACTAAAAAAGTAGTAGTAGCTAAAGTAAAAGAAACGCCCTTGTCGGAAGCAACCGATTTTGAATGGAAAAGGGTAGGCGGTTCCGCCGGTAGCGGTCTCGAAATGTTTGGTTTAACATGGACCATCAATAAATCGACAATGGTTAACGCTATTATCAGAAAAGATGCCGATAAATTTGTTGAATTGGCTCCCGAGCAGTGGACCACCATTACAAATATAGAAGCTTTGGTTGAAGCTGTTGATGCTGCCGAAGATATGGACGAATGGAATAAGATTTCGGCCGATGCATCAAAATCGTACGATTTATGTTTGGCTACCGTTAAGGAAGGCAAGTATTTCCTTATTCATATTACTAACTCAACTGTTTCGGTTGGTGACGTAGGTACCACCATTTCAATCACTGGTCAGTACAAAGAATAACAGCATATTGTATTTATTGAAACCACTATCGGCTTCGGTAGTGGTTTTTTTATTCTTTTTTATGTACTTGCTGCAACGCTTATTCTTTTTTATTGTCTGTTTTGATAGTTTGTTTTTATAAATAATAACCATAACAAGATAAAAATGAAAAAACTTACTTTATTATTCGTATTTATTGGGCTTGCTTCGTTTATTTATGCCCAGCAAACTATTTCATACAGCGATTTTGCTGAAGAAGAAACAGTTGA
The DNA here is from genome assembly GCA_016933815.1 of Prolixibacteraceae bacterium. Lineage (GTDB taxonomy): Bacteria > Bacteroidota > Bacteroidia > Bacteroidales > Prolixibacteraceae > Roseimarinus. The sequence goes on along the minus strand of JAFGAF010000506.1, from coordinate 2,129 downwards.
AAAAAACGACGATGAAATTCAAACAGTAATGAGTTCGTTTGAGTTGCGAAGGATCAGTGGCTTTGGCGGTCCAACTATTTCGTATACGGCTCTCGATGGCGAATTTGCCGTTATGAATGGTGGTGGTGGCGGTGTTATTGTCAATAACATGTTTTTTGGCGGTTATGGCGAAGGTCTTTCCAACTATGTCAATACCTCAATTGGTAATCTCGAGTTTGGTCATGGTGGTTTTTGGGTTGGATATGAGTTTTTTCCACAACGAATGTTTCATCCTGTAATTAGTACCCGACTTGGTTGGGGGCAGGCAAGTGGAGTTACTGTTCAAAATGAGAAGTACAAAGAAGGTTTTTTTGCCGTAGTACCTACTGCATCGCTCGAAATAAATTTTACTCAATTCTTTAAGCTAAACATTGGTGCCGAATACAGACGAACTTTCGGGATTGATAATATGGGTGGTTTGGATGATAATAATTTTTCGAATGCAGGTGTTTATATGAGCTTTATTTTTGGCTGGTTTTAAACATGTTTCAATCTCCATAGATAAAAAAGGGCTGAAATCAATTGTTGATTCAGCCCTTTTAAATTTTAATGCTTTCTCGTTCTTAATGTGTAATCTGAATTTTTTCGGTTCTTACAAGTAAGCCATTGCGTTTAACCAATACTGTGTAAAGTCCGTTATTTTCAATATCAATGCTTATAAATGAAGCATTCGGACGATGTGTTGTTAATTTTCTTCCGTCGAAACGATATATTTCAACAATATCGGTGGTTGTATTGATCTGCTGCACAAATAATTGAGTGCCGTTGCTAAAAATTTTAACGTCGATATTTGATTTGTTAATTCCGGTACCTTCTTCAATGTCGCTAGCTCTGCGTGGTACTATTTTGGCTTCATCGTAGTGCCAAAGTGCAATACCAGTTATGTGCACATTTTTATCGGGAATGGCAGTTCCTATGTAATCCATATTGTAAAAATGGGTACGTAAAATACTTGATTCGCCATTGTTCGAAATGCTGTAGTTAGTGCCGTTTTCAAATTCACCACTTTCGGTAAAGGTAATGTCCAATAGTTTAATTAGTCGTGATTTGTATTCTTCGAAATTAGTTTTAAACTCTTCAATGCTAATTGTTTGGGCTTGGATTTCAACTGTTGCATTTACCTTTTCGGCATTGGTAACGGGCAAAAATTGTAGCAAGCCATTGTAATCCGAAAGGCTTCCCTTAAGTCCGCTAATACCATCGCCAATTTCGAAATTTTCGGTGATGATTCCATTGTTGTCGTCGATCAAAATGGCAGCTGTTTCGTCTTGAATGTACTTCTGTCCTCTGAAATCCATTGCAAAAGTAACAGTTGCTGTGCCTGTAAAAGCGTAGGTTGTTCCATCGGTGGCTCCGGCGCGTAGTTCGGCCAATGTGGCTACTTCGACAGGTGCTGCAACTTCTTTCAAAGTGTAGGTTTTTTCAGCTACTTCGCTCGAAAAATTATCAACATAAGCAATTGCTTTAATGGTTGTTGTTTGGTCGATGGTGAAGCTTTCGGTAAAAATTGTTGAATTGTTATCAGGAGCTGTACCGTCGGTTGTATAGTAAATAGTTGCAGTTTCTGTTGCACAATCGATGCTGACCTGCAATTCACCTTCAAACTCGGTTTGTTCGGGTTGAATAACTGGTTTGGCCACTTCAATTGGTTTGGCTTCGATGGTGAAAAATGCGGTTGTTAAATTGCTAACAACGGTATCGAGCACCGCAATAGCACTCACCCAAGCCGATTCGGTAAGCGTGAAAGCTCCTTCGTACAAAGTCGATTCGGTGGTGGGCTCGTAACCGTCGGTGGTGTAATAAATGAGTGCTCCTTCGGTTTCGCAAGCAATGCTTACTGCTACACTATCGAAGTAAGTTCCCTCGGCGGGGCTGATAACCGGCTCGGCAACAGGAATGATGATGTCGAAATAGCCATTGGCTACGCTACTGCTCATAGGGCCAATAATGGCAATGGCCTGAATCCATGCCGTTTTATTGATTGTGAAGGAGCCATTGTAAATTATGCTTGATGTATCGGGTGTGGTTCCATCGGTAGTGTAATAAATATTGGCTCCAATGGTTGTACATTCAATGCTTATTTCAACCAT
>JAFGAF010000505.1 GCA_016933815.1 Prolixibacteraceae bacterium | reverse complement strand
TTCTTGCTTCATCCGGCGCAAACACAATCGGTAACCTATATCGTTCAGCGCATGACCTCTTTGGCCGGTATGTTTACTTTGCTTTCGGTTTATGTCTATTTAGTTGCCCGCTATGAATGGTTAAATGCAAAAAACAAAAGCAAATCGATAATGCTTTTTGGCTTGGCCGGAGTTGCATCGGTGTTGGGCATACTTTCGAAACAAACCGCAGCAATCATTCCATTGCTTTGGGTTTTGATTGAATGGTTGTTTGTGCGCAACAATAATGACAAAACAGAAAAGAAATGGGCAATTACCCTTACCGTTCTAACAACACTACTTTACACAGGTGCAATTGCTTTTTTTGGCTTACCTACTGAAACTACCGAAATAAGCCGCATTAGCTATCTGGCAACACAAATGACCGTTATTCCCCGCTATCTGCAAATAATGCTGGTTCCTGTCGGGCTTTATATCGATCACGGACTGAAACCGGTTGAAAACCTGTTCGACATAAAAGTTATTGCTGGGGCATTGCTGCTTGGAAGCTTGTTTGTTTTTGCCCTGTTGAAAAGCCGGAAATGGCCACTTTTTTCATTCGGTATCTTGTGGATTTTCATCACCCTGCTCATTGAATCGTCGCTTATCCCCATTCGCGATGTGATGTTCGATCACAGGATGTACCTTCCACTGGCAGGATTCTCGGTATCGCTGTGGTTCATTGTTTTTCATTTTTTAAGGGATAAGACAAAACTTGCCGGCACTGTTGCCTTGGTGGCTCTTTTGGCGCTGGGTTCAGCAACATTTGCGCGCAACAACACTTGGCGCAACCAACTTACCATTTGGGAAGAAGTAACTGAGCGCTATCCCGATCATTTCAGAGGATGGATGTCGATTGGGCGTATTTTGGCAGCAGCAGGCAGTACCGACTACCAAAAAATTATCGACAGCTATGAAAAAGCGCTTCAAATTGACCCAAGTTACGAACCATTGTGGAACGATTTAGGGATAAACTATGGCAAAACAGGCAATACTGCCAAAGCAATTGAATGCTTTAAGAAACTCGAAAATGCCAGCGACCCCGAATACAAAACTACTGCCAACCGAACAATAGGGCTCTTTAGTTTAATAACCAACAAAACCGACGACGCCGAGAAATATCTGATCAAAACACTTGAAATTGATCCTGCTGACAGCGCTGCAATACACGGATTATCGACATTGTACATACAGAAAAAAGACTGGCAAAAATCGCTTTACTACTCGGAACTATATTTGGAAAAATCGGTAAAAAATCAAGGACTGCTTTTCAATGCTGCCTATTCGGCTTTTTACCTCATGGAATTTGATAAAGCGCATGAGTATTTTAACCAATTGCTAAAAATTGATCCCAAAAACGAGAAAGCTTTGGTTATGCAGGGCAATACAATGGTAAATCTAAAGCGCTACCCCGAAGCTGCTCGCTTTTTCAAAAAAGCTTATAACATTAGCCCGCGGCAGGAATACCTCGATGCCGTTAACCGGCTAAAAGCTGAAAATTAAGTGCAGAATTTTGTGCTTCACAACTAATCACCTTCAACAAGCGCCTTATATAAACCAACATGTTGCTCAACAAATTTTTCAACCGGAAAAGTTTTGGGCGATATGATATCATAATCATCACTAATGGCTTTTTGCATTGCTTCAACCAATGCATCAACATGGTAAGCTTTCATTTCAATAACCCGGCCCGAAACCACTTCAGACAAAGCTCCCCTACCCGATGAAATTATTGGAATGCCCATTGCCGAAGCTTCAACGGCCGTAAACCCAAAACCTTCGTTAAACGATGGAATTACAACACAATGTGCATTCATCAGCTCGCTCAACAAATGCTTAT
>JAFGAF010000504.1 GCA_016933815.1 Prolixibacteraceae bacterium | reverse complement strand
TCGTTAAAACGCACAAAATATAAACTGTTTTGAATAGTTAGTCCGTACTGAGCAATGAGCCTGTGCCTGCCTTGATAAAAAAAACGGTGCAAAGCATAATGCTGATTGGTAAGAATTAAATCAAAGTAACGACCTTCGCGCATGTTGTGTGTGAGGTATTTGCCACAGAACACATTCATAAACCCCCATCCGGTTCCAACCGAAAAATTTGGCTTAACATCGAATTCGTAAGTAAGTGTTCCGAAATAAACCGATTTACCCAACAATTCGAGATGAAGAGCGTGCCGGTTTTCAGATGCAAAGGAAGTGTTGCAAAAAAATGTCAAAACCAGCAATGTGGTATTGAGCAAAAACTTCATTATTCGAGTTCAAAATATACCTGTACCGAATATTCGAGTTTGATAGCTTCGAAGCTGATTTCGGGCATAGCAGCACTGTCTTCCATTTTCATGGCCGATGTTCGCATGAGCATATTTGGCTGACGTATTGGACCGTAAAAATTTTCAATCTCGCGTATATATAATGCACGACCAGCTTTTTGTCCAATGGCTTCGGCCAAACCATCAGCTTTTTCTTTAGCAGCAACCACCGCTTTTACTTTCACTTCGCGCCTGTATTTTTCAATTTCACTGTGATCAACTTTTTCAATACCCATGTTAGATATCCCCATTTTTTCGAGCTCCTGAAAAGCTTTGCCGGCTATTGCTGCATCACTCACCTTTAACAAGTATTGTTTCGATTTAAAAATATCGTTGCGTTTTAACCAGTAATCTTTAAAATTGCTGGCCATGTCCTTTACCATCAAATTCTTTTCAACATCAATTTCCAAATCGATCAATTTTTTGATCATATTCTTTTCGAGGGTTTCAACCGTAATTTTCCCTTTTGTATCGGCTTCCTGCACAACAATCGAAACATAAATTTCATCAGGTATTACTTCAATTTCGGCCTTACCGGTCACTTCAATATAATTCTGATCGATAAAATTTTTAGTGTTCTGACCGTAAATCATTACTGTAATGATCAAAAACGGAATGATAAGAATTCTCTTCATACTTTTTTTTTATGATTATTTACAACTCATATAAAGTAAATGTTCATCAGATTTGATGTGCATCCCGATGTTCGTCGGGACTTGCTCGTTTCAAGGCTCTCAAATTTACAATAACTATTCCACATTTGTTTTCACCAAACGAATTTCGTTGTAACTGTAAGTTTCGCCCAGAGCTTCGCGTATTTCAGCAGTAGTTTTCGTTTTGTTCTCCAATATAAACGAAGCTATTTCGTTATACCGCTCATGATCAATCAGTTTATAAACATCTAATTGGCCCTCGGCAACAAAGTGAAAAAGATGTCCTTCGATGGTTGTAAGAGCAAAATTCCGTTTACGGGCAATTTCAACAGGACTTAAGCCGCGCTTAAAAAGTTCGAAGGTAATCTCCTTGGTATCGAGACCTGCCAATAAAACTTCATCGCTGAAATTTGCAGGCAGCTGCATCCCCTTTGCCTGCCTGTATTGCAACGATAATGAAAGTATTTCCTTTCCGAACTGCTGCATTTTTTTTCCACCCATGCCTTTAACAGCTTTTAGCGATGCAGCCGAATCGGGTACTTTTTCGGCAATGGCTTCTACAACAGCCTGACGCAAAACTTGCGCAATTTCGATATCCAGCTCGTCGGCTTTTTGGTAGCGCCAAGTGTTGAGCATTGCAAAAAACTCGGGGTGCGAAGTTTGCATGAGCGCTTTACGGGGTGCTTTGGTTTTGGTTTTAGCTGTTTTATCGATTGCTGCTTTCGACTTGGTTTCGAGGTATGTTTTTATACCAAAACCATCGGCTGCAACTTTCTCCAAACAAGCTTTTTTTACAATAATTTCTTTCTCCAAACGATCAACTGCATCGCCAAGGCTTTTTCTGATCGACTTATTATCGGTCTGAAAAACAGCTGTTTCGAATGGTTCTTCAACAAGCAACGAAAATTTCTCGAGAAAAAATATGGCACCTTTTTTCAACCTTTCCTGAAGTTGAGTATTGTTATCGACGTGGCCGTAATGAACGATTAACTGTTCGGCTTGCGGATTAAACTTGCCGGCCACGCTAACCATTTCGTTATTAATTGGTATCAGCATGTTCTGCAAAACCTCGTGCAAATTACCCATTAAGTAAGGTGCATGTTCGCTCCATATTTTTAGTGTATATTGTATTTGCCGCATTATTGGGTTAAAATCGAACAAATCGGATATCAGCTGCATTTCGTAATGTTTACGGCTGTTGCTTAACTCCTTTTCGCCGGGTTGATTTTGCTCAACAGCATTACTAAAATCCGATACAGTATTGTCGTTAATTACACTGTAATTACCAATTGGCGAACTTAAAACAAGTCCTTCGATACTTTTACAACGGCTTAGGGCAACATAAACCTGCCCGTGAGCAAACGACTGCCGTGCATCTATTATGGCTTTTTCGAAGGTTAAACCCTGACTTTTATGGATGGTTATGGCCCATGCTAATTTTAAAGGCATTTGCACAAACTGGCCAATCAACTGTTCTTCAATCTCCTGTGTTTCGGCGTTCAAACTAAACTTAACGTTTTCCCAAATATCGGGTTCAACTTTTATGGGCTCGGTTTCGCCGGGGCACAAAACCATTACAAAATCGGTGTTGGTTTCAATCACTTTACCAATTTTTCCGTTGTAATACAGCTTAGCATACGATGGATCGTTTTTAACGAACATCACCTGCGCCCCCACTTTTAATTCGAGTTGCTCGTCGGTAGGGTATGCATACTCGAGAAACTCATCGATAATTCGAGCTTTGTAACAATGCACTTTTGTTTTTAACGCATCAATTTTTCGATCGTTAATTTGTTTTGCCTGATAATTATGTGTGGTTAAGGTGATGTAGCCTTCATCGTCGGACGGACTAAAACCAGGAATATAACGACTGTTTAGCTCGGCCAACAATTTAACATCAATTCTGTTCTCGCGCACACGGTTTAACAGGTCGATAAAGCGCTGGTCGGTTTGCCTGAAAATCTGTTTTAGCTCAATACCAACAAAACTCGACTTTTTGAGCGCCCTGCTGCTAAAAAAATAACACGTATCGTAATAATTGCGCAAAATGGCCCACTCGTCGTCTTTAACTACAGGTGCCAACTGTTGTAAGTCGCCAATCATAAGCAACTGAACGCCGCCAAATGGTTGGTAACGGTTTTTATATCGGCGCAAAACCTCGTCGATTCCATCGAGCAAATCGGCGCGCACCATACTCACTTCATCAATAACCAAAAGGTCGAGGCTACGGATGATGTTTATTTTTTCGGAATTAAAACGTTTAAAAGCCACACTGTTGTTGCGGGCATCGTCGGTGTTGGGCGGACGGTTGGGATCGACAGGTATTTGCGGGCCAAACGACATTTGAAAAAACGAATGAATGGTTACACCTCCGGCATTAATTGCAGCTACACCTGTTGGAGCAACAATAATCATGCGCTTGGGCGATTGTTGTTTCAAATTTTTCAAAAAAGTGGTTTTACCTGTTCCGGCTTTGCCCGTTAAAAACACGTTTTGATTGGTATATTGCAAAAAATTATAGGCAAGCGTAAGTTCAGGATTAGTTTGATATTCCATAGCAATTCAATTTTTAACTCTTGCTAAGATAATCAAAATAAAAAAAACAACAACCTGTTCTGTTTTTGAAAATACTAGGCAACCGATTTTTCTTCGAGGCGGGCCAGTGCTTTTTTGCCGGTGCAAAATGTGTAGTGTTTTTGAACCAAATAACTGTATAAGATTACCACCAGAGTTGTTACTATTTTTGAAAGTGTGGCATACCAGCCAAAACCATCAACAAAAAGCTTAAGTAAGAAATAGTTGAGCAAAACCGAACCACTTACCGACAACCCGTAACGAAACAATTGAACACGCCCCCTTATAATGGAACGGGTAAAAGTTACATACTTGGCCAATAAAAATCCCGTTGTAAAAGTAATTGGAAATACAAACACAAAGGCAGCAATGTGCGGGCTCATGGCAAAAATACCCAAGTGTAGCACTTGCTTATCGAAAACATAATTGTAAAAAACAAAATACAGCATAATATCGAAAATAGTGTTCATGCCACCGGTTGCTGCATATCGAAAAGTTTCCTTTGAAATATAACGTTGAAAAGGTTGATGAAAATAATCAATAACTTTAATTATAAGATCTCGAATGTATTTTGTTAATTTAATCATGCTTTAATATGACAATTTATGGCTGCTAAGATAAACAATCAATTTTTAAATCAAAAAAAACGTAAAGAACTTAGCACAACACAATGATTATTGTATTTGGAAGTTTGAACTTAGTATATTTGCCAAAAAACAATGAATGACAAAACTAAAAACACATAAAATATTTTTGTACACATTAATATTGTTGCTTTCAGCCTGCGTTCAGGCGAAAAAAGAAATTGTGTTCGATACCGAAACACAAATCGGCTTTCCTTTTTTGCGCGGATCGTATAAACTGGGCGACCTTTTCGAAGATTACAAAAACCAAACAAGCATCAACATCGACCCCGGCGTTTTTCATTCAGTAACCGACACCATTCCATTCAACAAACCGAAAATCAGCAAATTATTTAATAACATCGAACTCATTTTCAGAACCACCAATGTGATGCCATTCGAAGTGAACCTGATACTTAGCCCTTTCGACTCAACAAACAATACAAGCATAGGCGAACCGCTTTTTTTAAAAGTAGTTGAAGCTGCTCCAGCCAATTTCGACCAATTGAGCCTTACAGCTGTAACATCCGAAGACACATTATTTATCAATGCTGAAATAAACGAACAATTGAAACAAGCCAATAGTCTGATACTCGATTTAGAATTTATTTGGCCTTACGAAAAAATTACAACCGAAATGTTCGACAACTACTCTGAAATGTTTGCTTTTAGTGTAACGGTAATTACAATTATAAACCTATAAATTACAGTAAGTGAGAAACATATTCCTTCATATATTCATCGGTTTAACCGGCTTATTAATTGGCCAAAAAGCTTTTTCGCAAAAAATTTACCTTAACGAAATGGCTTCAAACACCGTACAGGCAGGTAATTTAATTAACCCTGCACACCTTTTGAAAACAAGCGGCAGCGAATTTTCGGTAGTCCCGTTGGCCAACTTTCACTTCGATGCCAACATGCCCTATGCTTTTAACGACATTTTCTCGCTAAGCGATGGCGGACTTAAATACTTGATCGACATTGATAAAATGGCTATCAACACAGGGCGCAACAAATACTTTCTTTTCCGATCGGGTTTCGACTGGATACATTTTTCGGGAAGAAAAAATGAGGCAGTATGGCGCTTTGCCATTGAAGAAAAAATAACGGCAGCCAGTGGTTTTCACAACAACTTTTTACACATGATTAACAGTGGCAACATGAAGTTTTTGGGACAAGAATACACCATGGGGCTTTCGTTAGGCGAAATACATGTTAGGTCGGTCAATTTTTCGTGGAGCCAACCTGTGAACGAAAAAATCGATGCTGGAATTACAGCCAAATTCTATTCTGGCCGCTCGTGGTTTACCCTTCAATCGGGAATTTACTTGTTCACACAAGAAAAGCTTGAATATATTGATATGGGCATAAGCGGTAGCGGAAAAAGTTCTGTCCCGGTATTGTTGAGCCAAATTACCGGTCGCGAAGGCACCAACATTCAATTTTTCAACTACTTATTTGGCATACGCAACCCCGGGCTAGGCATCGATTTGGGCATCAACTACAAAGCAAACGAAAACATTCAACTGTCGGCCAGCATTAACGATTTGGGCATTATATACTGGAACCGAAACACTACTTCATTTATTGCCGATGGCGAATACCGTTGGAACGGGATCGACATTTCGGGGCCACTCAACCTCGAAACATTCAAGAACCTGCGCGAAAGCAATTCGCTGGTAGCATTCCGCGATTCGTTTCTTAACGGTCTCATCCAACCTTCCAACGATTCATACCTTACAACCAGCCCAATTTCGATCAACGCAGGCGGAAGTTTCAAAATAGACGATAAACTCAGCCTCGCAACAACTATCGAAACTTATTATTTTAGCAATTTCAACAAATTCAATTTGGCTTTTGCAGGTATTTTTACACCGTGGAAAAGTTTCAGCCTAACCAGCGGATTGATGTTCTCGAACCGAGCATTTTTGAGTATTCCAATTAGTTTGGCCTATAACGGCAAGTTCATCAATGCATCAATATCAACCTACAATTCAATAGGCTTATTATTACCGCAATCGAGCAAGTATTTCGGAGGACACATTAACCTAAGCTTCAACCTAAGCCGTTTAAAAATTCCAAAAACTTACACCCCCGAAGGCTTACCCTTTTACAATAAGATAAAAAGCTGATCAGAAAACTGAATACATTTGCTCAAGCAGGCTTTCGAGTTTGTGTGCCATTTCGAAACTACCGGCATCGAAATTATTCACCATAACAGCATAGGCTATTTCGGTTCCATGCAAGGTAGTCATGTAACCGGCAAAACTCCTCACCCTGGTCATCGATCCGCTTTTCGAATGCACCTTTCCTTTTAACACCGAATTTGTAAAGTAATACCGTTGCGTTCCTTCTATTCCGGTTAATGGCATCGAACTTAAAAAATCGCTGAAAAACAAGCTGTTTTGATGCATGTACCGCAATACATCGACTAATGTTTTCGAAGTTATTGCATTTGATCGGGACAGGCCACTGCCATCGGCCAAAAACATAAAGCGGGTATCAATATTCCTTTCGGTCCAAAATTCCTTTATGGCCTCACAACCTGCTTTTGTCGATCCTTCCGATTTAAGTTCTAATCCCAAATGCTTGCACAAATGCTCGGCAAACAAGTTGATGCTTTCATAATTCAGTTGCTTAACAATTTCGCTCAAAGCAGGCGATTGCCATTCAAAAACTGTATCAAGCGCTTCAATATTAATTGTACCAAAGTTGTTTTCAACAGTGTAAATGCCGTTTAACACAAGCCCATCGGCACTTAACTGCCGATAAAATTCCTGAGCTAACAGCAGCGCCGGATCGGGCACCGATGCTTTAATTGAATAACTTTTCCGACCAGCAGGAAGTGTTCCCTTTACGATTCGATAAGCGTCGAAAGGGCTTCCAAAAACATAGGCCCTGTCGCGGGAATCGTTTGCTGCAATTACCTGATTTTCAATTTTGAGTTCAGGAATAAAAGGGTCAACACCGGTAATTGTTGTTAATGAACCAGGTGCATTTTCGGTATTAAAATTTATTTTGAAGGTATTGTCGTATATCGAAAGCCCCTTAGCAGCTGCGCCAAAGTAATTGCCAAGATCTTCCCAAATCCAAGTTTGTGGCACATCCAAATCATTGTATATGTGCGGGTTAGCGATAATATCTCCATTAATGGTATCGATTCCTGCCTGTTTGATTAATTGGCTCCACTGCTCGAGAAAAGCTTTTTTATTGCTTTCGGCATTAAAATAAGCCGATCCTAATGTTGGATCGCCCCCTCCGGTAACAATTAAATTACCGTTCAGCGTTCGACCACTAATTTCACCATCGGTCGAAACAAGTGTTACAAACCGATAATTATTACCAAACACTTCGAAAGCTGTTGCAGTGGTAAGCAATTTTAGCACCGATGCCGGAGTTACTGAAAGTTGTGGTTCGGTTTGCAGCAATACCTCGCCCGAATTAACATCAACAGCGCAAATACTCATTACAGCATTCGACAGAGCAGCATCCGCCGAAAATTGCTTAAGCATTTTACGTCCCGCACTAAGTTGCGTAAACGCCGACAAAGGCAAAAATGATATTAACACAAACAAACAGAACAACCTACTCATAATGAACTACATTATCCCATTAATGATTTTGCAATAATTTTAATGTCTTTTCCCGAAAAATTGCCCGATGTCATTATCAACAAAGTAACGTCCGTCAGGTTAATTTTCCCAATAAGATCAAAAAGCTGATCAGCATCGGTAAAAACCTCAACCCCTCCACCAAAAGCATTTTTCACCTCATCGGCACTAATCATTTCGAGTTTTTTATGGGCAATAGTTTGCGGGTTAAAATACACAAAAGCCCTGTTGGCTGCACTCATACATGCATTATATTGGGGCAAAAATTCTTTTTTCAAACTACTAAAGGTATGCAACTCCATTATGGCAATCAACTCACGATCGGGAAACTGACTTTTTACAGCTTCGGTGGTTGCTTTAAGCTTTGATGGCGAATGGGCAAAATCGTAATAAACCGAAGTATGCTCGTTTTCGGCAATAAGTTCGAGCCTTCGCGACGAACCGTTAAACGAAGCTATAGCTTCGAAAAATGCTTCGGCTCCAATGCCAAGTAATTCGCAAACTTGCTTGGCACCTGCCATATTTTGCAAATTGTGTTCGCCAAAAACTCCAACTTCGACCTGACCATTCGGGGTTTCAACAAATGTTTGTCGGCCCTGCAAAGTACTTTTTAGTGCACTGTATGCATAGCTTTTGGTTTTAGAACCAAGTTGAGCAGCAATATTTTTAAGTAAACCATCGCCTCCAAACCACACCAAACTTCCGCCGGGTTCAATACTTTGTGCAAAAAGCTTAAATTGCTCAACATAACCTTCGAATGTAGGAAACACATTAATGTGGTCCCACGCAATGCCGGTTATCAATGCAATATTGGGTTTGTAATGCAAAAACTTCGGCCTTAAATCAATTGGCGACGAGAGGTATTCATCACCTTCGAATACAGCCAATTTCGATGTATTATTCAATCCAACCATGGTATCAAACCCTTCGATATTGGCTCCAACCATGTAATCGAAATCAAAGTTGTGATACTTTAAAACATGCATAACCATCGATGTAGTTGTAGTTTTACCATGGCTTCCGCCAATTACAACACGTGTTTTATTTTTGGTTTGCTCGTACAAATATTCGGGATACGAATAAATCCTAAGGCCAAGTTCTCTGGCTTTAAGCAATTCGGGGTTTTCGGCACGAGCATGCATTCCCAAAATTACAGCATCGATACCTTTGTGCAGGTTTTCGGGATGCCAACCTTGTTGTTTGGGCAATAAATCGTGTTGCTTTAATCGGGTTAACGATGGCTCGAAGATTTCATCGTCCGATCCGCTAACAACAAAACCCTTGTTTTTTAGGGCAATAGCCAAGTTATGCATGGCACTGCCACCTATAGCAATAAAATGTATATGCATAATTAAGTTTTAAAGCGCTAAATGTACTAAAAAGCAATTTGGAGCAAAAGATTTATGGTAACAAAAAAATGTCTAAATTAGCAATGCCTAATTTTTAAACAAAACTCAAGTTCGGGGGTTATCTATTTCGTTAATACAAAAAAAATGAAACATTACTCAATAGGTGAATTAGAGTTGCTTTCGCGAATTAAGACTCATACCATTCGTGTTTGGGAGCAGCGGTATAAACTACTTGTGCCCGAACGTTCGGAAGGCAATACGCGTTATTATAACGAAAATCAACTAAAAAAGCTTTTAAAAGTTGCTCTTCTGAATAAAAGTGGAATAAAAATATCGCACATAGTTGAAATGAGCGATCAGGAACTCAGCCAAAAAGCCGATGAAATTATTCTTAACACCGGCAACATCGACCTTGCTGTAGAGCAACTGATGAACGCCTCACTCAATTTTGACCAAAACAAAACCAAAAGCTTTTTCGATCAATATATACAATTGTATGGCCTCGAAAACACATTCGAAAAAATTATTTTCCCCTACCTGCGAGTAGTTGGTAATTTATGGGTAAGTGGCAAGATAACACCGGGGCACGAGCATTTTTTCACCAATTTATGCAAGCTTAAACTTTTTGCCGAAATCGACAAACTCGCGCTACCAACCAATAATGAATCAGGTGTTTTACTATTCCAACCCGAATGGGATTACCACGAACTGGGCATATTATATTACATGTATCTTTTTACCAAAGCCGGTTATTTCTGTACCTATTTAGGGCAGGCAGTTCCCATAAAAGATGCAATTCAAACAGCCAATACTTTGAAAAAAAAGCACATTATTACTACCTTTATTGGCCCAACAACTCACGAAAATGTATTGGAATACATCGATAAATTGGTTACCGGAACAAAAAACAGCACAATATATGTTAGCGGGCCTCACGTCGATTTTCCACTGAACCAATACAAAAACAGGGTTATGGTATTTCAATCGGTAAACGATTTGATAAAGCTTTTTAAACTAAAATAAACGTAACAACCATGAACAAACAAAAAATGAACATATTAGTTGTTGACGACGATCCGAACGTAATTGAAATGGTTAGCGACTTGTTAATCGATGAGCAATACAATGTTATGGTTGCACCAAACGGCGAAGCTGCTCTCGAAGTTGGGTTCAACGAAAGTCCCGACCTAATAATAATGGATTGGGAAATGCCAATTATGGACGGAATATCGGCTTTAAAAAAATTAAAATCGAATGCCAACACCAAAAACACACCTGTAATTATGATTACAGGACGAATGACCTCTGTAGTTGATTTAAAAACGGCTTTCGATGCAGGCGCCATCGATTTTATACGTAAACCCATCGACCCAATTGAGCTGATTGCCCGTACCCGATCGATGCTTATGCTATCGGTTTATTACAAAGAATCGGTTCGAAAAAAAGATTGGGAACTGACCCTGCTTTCGAGAACAAATGCCCACAACGACCAACTGCTTTCGGAAGTAACCGAAATGCTCGAAAAAATGCACAAAAAATGCAGCATGGTCGATATGTTTATGTACAACGAACTACGCGATAAAATTCGCAAAGTACGCAGCTCGATCAACAACAATGCCTGGGAACAATTCGAAAATTATTTCAGAAACGTACACCCAAATTTTCATGAAAACCTATTGAACGAGCATCCAAAAATTAACCCCGAAGAACTAAAGCTTTGCTATTTACTCAGGCTAAACATGAACAGTAAGGAAATTGCCACACTTACCAACAGAGAGGTTAACAGTGTTGATATTGCACGCTACAGGCTCCGTAAAAAACTTAAACTCGATCGCGACGTGAAGCTTCATGAATACCTGGCCCAGTTTTAAAAATACAATATTCGTTTACCCCCCCAAATACTCATTTCATCGATAAAAAGATAGGTGTTAACCGACTTCAAACTCAAAAAAGTGTTAATGGCTGTAACAAATTAGCTTTTAAACCGACTTAGTAAGTGTAACATTTGAAAGCCATTTAAACACTTAAAATTATAGTCATGAAACACAAACTTTTTATCCTAACAGCAATGCTGGTGCTTACAACTCTTGCAGGCAAAGCAAATTTTCAAAAACTCGAAGGGAATTCGTTCACACAATTCGGGAATTACACACTTACCGAAACCGATCAAATTACGGTAGTAAACAATGTAGCTTACAAAGTATGGCATTTAAATTATGCCAACAACAACGAAACATTTGAAGTTTTGTGTGCACCGGGCAACAATTCGCAATGTTGCTTTATTGTACGCAGCAATGAGTTCGAAATCCAATATTCGCGCAACGAAGGGAATTTTGGAGCAAACCTTGTTGATTCAAAACGAAGCTCTTTAAAAAAGTCGCTAGTTATGAAACACATCAACAAAGAACAGTTGGCCAATCAGAAAACACTGACCACAAAGGAAAAAAACCAAACCGAATACTTAGGTTTAGTAGCATGTTTTGTTCCACTATTAATTAGCTAACAAGCAATTAACTTCATACAAGTACAATTTTTCTCAAATAAAAAGGGGCTCACAGTGGCCCCTTTTTTACGTTCAATGGTTGTTTGCAAATTATACCTAATCGAACGGATGTTCCTTATCGTAAATAAAACTTTTATTGTATTGTTGCATAGCCTGAAGACTCATTCCCATGTTTGAGAATCCTCCGTCGTGAAAAAGGTTTTGCATGGTTACCTTTTTGGTTAAATCGGAGAACAAAGTAAGGCAATAATCGGCACATTCGTCGGCCGAAGCATTGCCAAGTGGCGACATACGCTCCGAAAAATCCATCAAATGATCGAAACCTTTTACTCCTTGGCCGGCAGTGGTAGGTGTTGGCGATTGCGAAATTGTGTTGATACGTACTTGCCTTTCGCGGCCATAAATATACCCAAAGCTACGCGCAATCGATTCGAGTAATGCTTTGGCATCGGCCATATCGTTGTAGCCATAAAAAGTACGCTGAGCTGCAACATAGCTTAAAGCCACAATTGAGCCCCATTGGTTAATTGCATCGTTTTTTCGGCAAATTTGAATAACCTTATGAAACGAAACAGCTGAAACATCGAGCGTTTTATCTAAATAATTATAATCGAGGTCGCTGTAATGCTTTCCTTTACGAACATTGGGCGACATGCCAATCGAGTGCAAAACAAAATCAAATTTGCCACCAAAATGCTCCATTGTTTGTTTAACCAAATTATCGAGGTCGTCAATATCGGTAGCATCGGCCGGAATAACGATGCTGTTAAGTTTCTTGGCCAAGGCATTGGTTTCACCCATACGGAGTGCCATTGGGGTGTTCGACAAAACTACTTCAGCCCCGTATTCTACCGCTTTTTCGGCTACTTTCCAGGCTATCGACAAATTGTTTAAGGCTCCAAATATCAGCCCTTTTTTGCCTTCAAGCAATCTATTACTCATGTATTATCTTTTTAGTTTCTACTGCATGGTTCATATAAACAAACCATTTTTTCAGACCCCGAAAATAGAACCCTCATTTTAACCGACCTTTCATTAAGCCATAAAATTTGAGGATGGAATTAAGCAACACAAACGCATACAGCACACAACATATTAAAATACTGCAAATTACACACAAAACAACAATATGTTGTAAAACATCGATTGTTCAAATCGAACAGCCACAAGTTCGAAAAAACACAGTGTTTCATCATAATATGATCAATAGTAAACACAAACCGAAAATCGCTTATTTTTGCCACACACAAATTAAAAAAGGTTAAAAACAGTTATAATTAACGGCAAAGGCAATTTTCTTGCTAAAAGGCATTTTATTTGTCGGAAAATAGCACGATATTATTTGAAAATTTTACAATAGCTGACCATAAAAAAAAAGATATGAAACTTACAATACGAATTAATTACCATACCAGCTGGGGAGAAAGCTTATGGATTTGCGGCTCGATAAAAGCCTTAGGTAAATGGAATGAAAGCATGGCCTACCCGATGATTTATATAGGCAATGGCGAATGGGAAGCTGTTTTAAACTTCAAATCGAATAAAACTTTCGAATACAAGTATTTTCTGAAAAGCAACAATAATTATTTTTGGGAAAACGGATTAAACCGCGTTTTCAATTTCGAAAACGATACCGATGTTGATATAAGAGATTTTTGGCGACCTCAGGTAGAATCGAAAAACACAATGCTCTCGAAGGTTTTCACCCAAGTATTAATGAAACCCGAAAAAACCATCGCCTTTAAATCCGGCACAACATCCAATAAAGCAATTTGCTTTAAGCTACGCGAAGCACGTGTTCCAAAAGGAAAACAAATGGCAATTATTGGCAACACAACCGCACTTGGCAATTGGAAAAGACCAATAAAACTAAACAACACCGAATACCCGGTTTGGCAACGAACCATCTCCATTGAAAAAGCCAAATTCCCCATCGAATACAAATACATTATTATTGACGAAAAGACCGGAAATATTGAACAGTGGGAAGAAGGTAACGAACGCACCATTTTTTATATCGATAAATCGAAATCCAAAATACTACATGTACAAAACGACGAACAATTCAGGTTTGGAGGCAAACCATGGAAAGGTGCAGGCGTTGCTGTTCCTGTTTTCTCACTACGTACCGACGAAAGCTTTGGCGTTGGTGAATTCCTCGACATAAAGAAAATGGTTGACTGGTGCAAAAAAACCGGTTTGAAAATGATTCAGGTTTTACCCGTTAACGAAACCGTTGCAACCCACTCGTGGCTCGATTCGTATCCCTACAAATCGATTTCGGTTTTGGCATTGCACCCAATTTACCTCAACCTCGACCGCCTTGGAAAATTAAACGACGAAAAGCTTCAAGATGAATTCGACCTTGCCAAAGAAATGCTCAATTCAAAACCCCATGTCGATTATGTTGAAGTTACACGCTTCAAGTCGCGTTTTTACAAATTAATATTCGATCAAAACTGGAACAACATCAAGAACAGCAGCAGCTACAAGAAATTCTTTTCCGAAAACAAGAGCTGGCTCGAACCCTATGCCGCTTTTTGCTTTTTACGCGACCATTTCAAAACATCGAATTTTAGGGAATGGGGGCCTTATGCCGAGTATTCGCCCGAAAAAATTGAAAAATTGGTCGATCCGAAATCGAAGAAACACGAGCACATTGCTGTACATTATTTCATTCAATATCACCTCGATAAGCAATTACGCGAAGTTGTCGATTATGCCCATCAAAACGGTGTTGCCCTTAAAGGCGATATCCCCATTGGCATTAGCCCCAACAGCATAGAAGCTTGGGCCGAACCTTCGTTATTCAACCTCAACGGGCAAGCAGGTGCACCGCCCGACGATTTTGCCGTGTTGGGACAAAACTGGGGATTCCCCACATATAATTGGGACGTAATGGCCAACGATGGTTATGCTTGGTGGAAAAAAAGGCTAAACATGATGGCAAAATATTTCGATGCCTACCGCATTGACCATATTTTGGGATTCTTTCGTATTTGGGAAATCCCCAAACATGCCATGCACGGTTTATTGGGTTATTTTAAACCTGCTTTGCCATTATTGGTCGACGAAATTTTAGATCGCGGCATTTGGTTCGATACCGACAGGTTCACCAAACCATACATTCGCGAACACTTTTTGCACGAATTCTTTGGCGAATACACCTCCGAAGTTAAAAAACTCTATTTAAACGAAACAGCCCATAACTCATATGAGTTAAAAGAAGCCTACAACACTCAACGCAAAATATACAACCATTTTACCCCCGATGAAAACTCAGAACAAAAAATAAGCGAAAAAAACGTGATCGTTCGCGATGGTTTAATGGCCTTGCTCGACGAGGTTTTGTTCATTCCCTATCCATATTCACAAAATCCTGCTTATCAACCACGTATTGCACTGCATTACACCAATTCGTACCGCGAACTCAACCACGAAACGAAAAACAAACTCGACGAACTTTACATCGACTTCTTTTACCGCAGGCACGAAGAATTTTGGAAAGCAGAAGCCATGAAAAAACTTCCTCACATTATTAACGCAGGCAATATGCTTGTTTGTGGCGAAGACTTAGGCATGGTACCCGATAATGTTCCTCATGTAATGAAGGACCTCAACATTCTAAGCCTCGAAATTCAGCGCATGCCTAAAAACCCCGAAATAGAATTCGGACATCCGAAAGAAGCTCCTTACCTTAGTGTTTGCACAACATCAACCCACGACATGTCAACCATTAGAGGTTGGTGGGAAGAAAACCGCGAAAAAACACAACGTTATTTCAACCGAATACTGGGACACAACGGTGCCGCACCTTATTTTGCCGAACCATGGGTTTGCAAAGAAATTATTAACCAACATTTGCACTCTCCTGCCATGTGGACAATTTTCCCCATTCAGGATTTAATTGCCATGGACGGAAACCTGAGATGGGACGAAACCGATAAGGAACGCATAAATGTACCCAGCGATGAAAAAAATAAATGGCGCTACCGTATGATTTTATCACTCGAAGAACTAAACAACGCCAACGAATTCAATAAACTATTAACCAGCATGATACACAGCTCAGATCGCAACAACGACCTTTAAATACAATACATCAAAAATTTCACAAGCAACAATATTGCTTGCTTTCACTAAGTGTAATTTATACATTTACACCCGCTAATTTATTAACCGTTATTTATGAAGTCAATTATAGTAATTTTAATTTGTGTTTTAACCCTTCAACTAAACGCCCAACCAACAGCCAACGAAGTAAACAAAGCAATGAGCCGCGGCATAAACCTCGGAAACACCCTTGAACCACCTACCGAAGGCGGATGGAACAACGGGCCTGTTCAGGAATACTATTTCGACGACTACAAAGCTGCTGGTTTTACATGCGTGAGGGTACCTGTACGTTGGGACAACCACACCTCTAAGTCGGCACCATATAAGGTGTCGGAAGAATGGATGAACCGTGTTGAACAAATTATTGACTGGGGGCTCGAACGCGACTTGTACATTGTAATGAATACCCATCACGACGACTGGATAAAAACAGGATACAACCAACAAAGTAATCGCGACCGTTTCGACAGCATTTGGAGCCAAATTGCCGTTCGCTTTCAGAATAAATCGGAAAAATTGCTTTTCGAAATGATAAACGAACCCAACGGCTTAACCCTCGATAATGTTAACGAACTCAACGCCAGGGTGCTCTCAATAATCCGAAAAACAAACCCAACCCGAATCGTTCTTTTTAGCGGACACCGATGGGCCAATTCCGATGAGTTAATTGCAGCTACAGTACCCAACGACCCTTACCTTATCGGATATTTTCACTCGTACGACCCCTGGACTTTTGCCGGTGAAGCCAACGGCACTTGGGGTACAACATCCGACCGTAGTGCACTGAAATCAAAATTCGACCAAGTGCAAAACTGGTCAGAAAAAAATAATGTACCGGTAAGTATTAACGAATTTGGTGCTATTATTCAATTTCGCAATGGAAGTGAAATCAGAATCAACGACTACAACTCGCGCATGAGGCATTACGCTGCTTATGTTGAAGAAGCCCTAAACCACAACTTTTCGTTCAATGCGTGGGACGATGGCGGCGATTTTGGCATTTATCAACGCGCAAACCGCAATTGGAACGATGTAAAAGATATACTGATTCACACATCGAACAAAAGCGCTACCGACTTAAAAATCAGCATCAAACAAGACAGCTTGCTACAAATAAGCTGGACAAATCGCAATGAATCAATCGACAGCATTTTTATAGAGCGCCGCACCGACAACACTTCATTCACAAAAATTGCATCGCTTGCTCCTACCGCAAACAGCTTCGACGACAGCGGACTCGAAATTGAAAAAAACTACTACTACCGGGTTGTATATCATTACGCCGACAGTTTGAACAGCCCGTCGTATCCACAGCGTGGACAGCTTGCACCGTACATCCGCAGTCCATTTCATGGTCAGGCTATTGAAGTTCCGGGCACTGTTGAAGCCGAAGATTTCGACCTTGGCGGGCAATTACTCACATACAAAGACAACGATACCCGCAATAAAGGAAACGCTTACCGAAAAACGGAAGGAGTTGATATTCAATCGCGCACCGATGGCTATCAGGTTTGTTACGTTGAGCAAGGCGAATGGATGGAATACACCATTGATGTAACCGAAGCCGGCACATACGAAGTTACAGCATGGGTAGCTTCAATTGAAGGAGGTGGCCGCATGGGTATCACATTTGGTGACGGGCGAACTACCTTTTTCGACATTCCGTCAACCGGTAGTAGCACCAAGCTCGAAGGTATTTCAGATACACACGAACTCGAAGCGGGAGAACAAACAATTCGCTTGCGAATTATTTACCTGCCCGAATTTAATATCGATCGCATTGAATTTGCAAAAACAACTTCGGTCAATACAAATAATATCGATCCTAAAAACATAAGCTTGTTTTCGGCTCAAGCTGGAACAGTTACCCTCAACACCAACCAAAGTGGCGAAATTTCTTTTTACAACACTATGGGTCAATTAATTCTAAGAGAAACAGTTACACAGCCAACAAATATTTATAGTTTACCATCGAACAAACTATTGATTTACCATTTTACAAATACAAAACAAGAAATATTCAGCGGCAAAGTGCTAATCAAATAGCACCATAAAAAATGACAGACAAAAACGCTTAAAAGTTGTCGAAAAAAGATATTTTTGAATATCGAAACACAAAACGATACCTAAAAACCGAAAATTTTGACACTCGAAAGCTACATTGTATTAATTGTAATTGTGGTAATGATTGTTGCGCTGGCCAAAGATGCCATGCGCCCGGGTTTGGTTTTGTTTTCGGTTGCAGTATTTTTTATGGCAATTGGCATCATTACACCCAATGAAATGGTTGCCGGTTTTTCAAACAAAGGAATGCTAACTGTTGGCATTCTTTTTTTGGTAAGCGAGGGCGTAAAACATTCTGGCATTATGAACAAAATGGCCGAAATATCGCTACCCAAGCAAAAAGGCTCAACATCGCGCATGTTATTACAACTAATGCTTCCAATATCAGCACTATCGGCATTCCTGAACAACACACCGGTTGTAATCATATTTGCACCAATGATTAAAAAATGGGCCGAGAAACTAAAAATATCACCTTCAAAATTCTTGATTCCACTATCGTATGCCACAATTTTTGGTGGTATATGCACCTTAATTGGCACATCAACCAATCTTGTTGTTGACGGTATGATGCAGGAAGCCGGCTACAAAGGTTTAAACATGTTTGAACTGGGAAAAATCGGGTTAATAATTGCACTTATTGGTTGGCTTTACATCGCATTTATTGGTCACCGTTTTTTGAACAACAAAGAAAAAGACAAACCCCAAAACAGCCGTATCGACAGTAAAGAATACTACTTTAACCTGCTCGTTGTTCCAAAAAGCAAGTACATTGGCGAGGTTGTCAGAAAAGGGAAAATGAGCGAAAACAAAAACATCACCATTGTTTCGGTTGAACGCGACGATAAAACCCTGCTAACCCAAAACGACAGGGTAATTTTACAAGAAAACGACAAATTGCTCGTATGCGGATTCGAGGAAAATATCGAGTCGTTGCTTTCGCTTAACGGCCTTGAAGTAATTACACGTGGCGACCTTGAGAAAATAATGCAAAGCGAAGATTTACAACGCATTGAAGCAGTTCTCGCTCCCCGGTTCCCAGGCATTGGTTCAACCCTCGACGAATTCGACTTTTACAACCGTTTTAAAGGCATTGTTTTAGCCATACACCGAAATGGTTCAAACATAACATCGAGCCTTAACAGCGAAAGGCTTCGCCCGGGCGATTCATTAATAATATTAGCCGACAAAGAATTTGTTGAAAACTGGAACGATTCAAAAATGTTCTTCCTTGTTTCATCGAAAGGCGAAATGGAGAAGCCCGCAAAAACATACAAAATTGGATGGACCCTCGCCACATTAATAATAATGATTGCAGGTGCTACTGTTGGTCAGTTTTTGCCAACAGTAAAAGGAAATACCCCCGACATGTTTTTCTTTGCAGCTGTTGCAGCAGTTATGATGGCTGTTTTAAAAATATTTCCACCTAAAAAATACTCAAAAGCAATTAGCTGGGATGTGCTCATAACCATTGCATCGGCATTTGCTATCAGTAAAGCAATGCTCAATTCGGGGGCAGCACAAAATGTAGCCCATTTGGCCATCAATTCGGTAAAACAAATGGGGCCAACTGCTGTTTTGGCAATTATTTACCTGCTAACCATGATTTTTACTGAAATTATCACCAACAATGCTGCTGCGGCTATTGCATTTCCAATTGCCTTATCGGCAGCAACCCAATTAGGAGTCGATCCTAAACCTTTTTTTATTGCCATATGCATTGCTGCCTCGGCTAGTTTCTCAACTCCAATAGGTTACCAAACAAATATGATTGTACAATCAATCGGGAACTATAAGTTTAAAGATTTTTTACGCATAGGCCTGCCTTTAAATTTTTTAGCTTTTATTCTCTCAGTTGTATTCATCCCATTAATTTGGAAATTTTAATCACCCACAATAAGTGTTTGTAAAGAAAATTTGAAGCTCGTCGCTCTTTTATTGATTAATTTTTCTTTATCGGCAGAAAAGCTATTTTTGCATACTTATTGATCTTTTAAAACACGCAACTGTAAAATGAATAATTACAACCTTAGTCACCTTCGCGAACTCGAAGCCGAAGCCATTCACATTATCCGCGAAGTAGCAGCCGAGTTCGAAAACCCGGTTATGCTCTACTCTATCGGAAAAGATTCGTCGGTAATGGTACGTCTGGCCGAAAAAGCATTTTACCCCGGAAAAGTACCTTTTCCGTTGATGCACATCGACTCAAAATGGAAATTCAAAGAAATGATTGAATTCCGCGACAACTACGCACGCGAAAACAACTGGGACCTTATTGTTCATTTTAATAAAGAAGGATTCGAAAGTGGTGTAGGACCTTTCACCCACGGAAGCAAGGTGCACACCGATATTATGAAAACGCAGGCGCTTCTTGCCGGCCTAAACAAATATAAATTCGACGCAGCCTTTGGTGGTGCCCGCCGCGATGAAGAAAAATCGCGCGCCAAGGAACGTATTTTTTCATTCCGCGACAGGTTTCACCAGTGGGACCCCAAAAACCAGCGCCCCGAGCTTTGGGATATTTACAATGCTAAAGTACACAAAGGCGAATCCATTCGTGTATTCCCTATCTCAAACTGGACAGAACTTGACGTTTGGCAATACATTCGCCTCGAAAATATTCCAATTGTACCGCTTTACTTTGCCAAAGAACGCCCAATGGTTAACATGGACGGAACCTGGATAATGGCCGACGATGAACGCATGCCAAAAGAATTGCGCGATAAAGCAGAAATGAAAATGGTTCGCTTTCGCACACTTGGCTGTTACCCGCTAACAGGTGCAGTAGAATCGAATGCTACTACAATTGAAGAAATTGTTGAAGAAATGATGACTGTAACCGTTTCGGAACGCACAACACGAGTAATCGATTTTGACCAGGAAGCCAGTATGGAACAAAAAAAGAGAGAAGGGTATTTTTAATATTGCTTCGCAATTTTTAAAAATGTTGTCATGGTTGTCTGCTCCCTTTGGGAGCGTTGTCATAGTAAGCAACAACAACAACAACAACAACAACAACAACAACAACAACAACAACAACAACAACAACAACAACAAC
>JAFGAF010000503.1 GCA_016933815.1 Prolixibacteraceae bacterium | reverse complement strand
GGTTGTTACTAAGCCCCTCATTGGAAGGAGTTGGGTAGGCCTTACACCCCACTAAAAGTACTAAACCCACCATCGATAGGAAGTACAACGCCGGTAACAAATGATGCTGCACTGTCGCTGGCCAGGAACAAAATAGCACCAACCAACTCGCGGGCTTCGCCAAAACGGCCCATAGGGGTTTTGTTGATTACCTTATTGCCACGATCGGTGTATGTACCGTCGGGGTTAGTGAGCAGTGCACGGTTTTGGTTGCCAATAAAAAATCCGGGGGCAATGGCATTCACCCTAACGGTTCCGCTAAATTTCATGGCCATTTCCATTGCCATCCACGCGGTAAAGTTCGAAACAGCTGCTTTTGCAGTTGAGTAGCCCAGTACGCGTGTAATCGACTGTATGGCAGCCATCGACGAAAAGTTGATGATGTTGCCAGATTGCTGCTTGGCCATCACTTCGCCAAAAACCATCGATGGCAGCACGGTGCCGTTGAAATTAAGGCTGGTAACTTTGTCGAGGTCGCTGATGTTGAGGTCGAAAACAGTTTGTTCGGGCGAAATGGTTGCGCCCGCCATATTGCCACCTGCAGCGTTTAGCAAAATGTCAACTTTACCGTATTTGGCCAACACTTCATCGCGGGTAACTTTTAAAGCGTCGAGGTCGAGCACATTGGTTTTGAGCCCAATGGCATCGCCGCCTTTATCGTTAATACGTGTCGCTGCAGCTTGTGCCGCTTCTTCATTAATATCGAGAAAAACGATTTTAACTCCGGCTTGCGATAAACCGCTTCCAATTTCGGAGGCAAGCACACCGCCGCCACCGGTTATAACGGCTACTTTGCCGCTTAAACCAAAAAACTGATCTAAATAACTCATCTTCTATTTTCTAATCAACTAAACTATTTTAAAAATATTCAGGTATTTCAATACTGATTAAGATCAAAACGCGTGCATTTTGCTTGTATTAAATACCCGGAACAAATAATCTTTTCTTGTTTTGATAGTATTCCAAAGGCTTTTCGGGTTTTTCAAATTCCGAAGGGATGGGCATTTTCGAGAATTGCTGAAAGTACAAAACGCACGAGTTTCGCCATTCAATGGCATCGTTCTTTTGCATTTCGAGCAGTTGTTTCACGTGGTTGAACCTTTCAAAGTCGATGTGTTTTTCAACGCTGTTCCATTTTTCTTGCATCCAAACAACCGAATCGGCGCCGGTGTAATATTTGTAAACCATTTCATCCCAAAGTGTGCGGCCCGAATTCATTTTGTAATCCCAAGGCAAATGGTGAAACCAAAGCAGGAATTTCTCGGGGCAAGTTTCGGTCGAATTGTACTGTTCTTTTATTTTTTCGGGATATTGGCTAACCGCGTTGCTTCCTTTTGTTGTTCTGTCGAAACCAATTCCGGTTTCCGATGCCTGATGATAGTAAACAGCTGTCCAGTCGGGACGGCGGCCTGTTACCCATGGTCCGGGTCCGTAGTGGTGGCTTTCGGCCATTATGTGGTGCAAGCCAATTGGTGTGCGGTAACTTACGCCCATTTCGCGCGAGGCCATCATCATTTCAACCACAGGATTAACTACCGCTGTTTTGTTGCTAAAGGTCATTTTTGCCCATTCGGCAGCAATATTTTCAGCACTTAAGTTGTGGTTCCATGCCAAACGACCAAAGGCATACCAGTTGGCTTGCCCAAAAAGATGGCCGGTCCAGTTTCGGTCGGTGCCTATGTTGGCAACGCCTGCAATAGCTGTAACAGGGTAGTTGTGGATACTGCCGTCGAGAATTTTGGCTACGGTTGACCCCTCGCCTTTAATGTAAGTATCGGTTTCGAGTGTTTCTTTGTACAATGGAGCAAGGTAAGTAAGGTGAATGGCATGTCCGAGGTATTCTTGTGTGATTTGGAATTCCATCATGAGCGGAGTGTTGGGCATTGCACCAAAAAGTGGGTGGTAAGGTTCGCGTGGTTGAAAATCGATGGCGCCGTTTTTAACCTGAACAATTACGTTGTCGTGAAATTTTCCGTCGAGCGGAACAAACTCGTTGTAAGCCTGAAGGGCACGATCAACCGGAACTTCGTGGTTATACACAAAAGCGCGCCACATTACTAAACCTCCGTGTGGTTTCAAGGCTTCGGCCAACATGTTGGCTCCTTCGGCCTGTGTGCGTTTGTAGTTGTGCGGTCCGGGCTGGCCTTCAGAGTCGGCTTTCACCAAAAATCCACCAAAATCGGGTATTTGTTTGTAAATCCTGTCGGCAGTTTCTTTCCAAAATTGCTTAACATCCTCGTCGAGCGGGTCGGCAGTTTTTAAGCCGCCAATTTCGATTGGTGCACTAAAGCGTGCCGTAAGGTAAATTTTTATCCCGTAGGGGCGGAATACATTGGCCAGAGCCGCTGCTTTTTCAATATAGGTATCGGTAAGCACCAGTGCATTGGCGTTTACATTGGTGAGCACGGTGCCGTTAATGCCGATGGAGGCGTTGGCGCGGGCGTATTCAATGTATTGCGGGTAAATGTAACCGGGCAGTTTGTGCCAATCCCAAATCGATGAGCCTGCAAAGCCACGCTCAACAGTCCGGTTGAGATTATCCCAGTGGTTTAGCACGCGGTGCTGGTGTTTTGGCGATTCTTCAATGTTGATATTTTCAAAATTGCTTTCGGTTTTAATGAGCCTAAGCAAGTGGAAAGTACCATATAAAGCGCCGATATTACTTTTTGAAGCAACTACTATTACATTTTTCTTGTCGATTTTTTTCGAAGCAATTATATAACCATCGTTGCCAAGTTTTTCGAGTTGTTTGTCGATTTTAAGCGCTGCAATTTGTTCGGAGCCCGATGGTGTGCCAATTACTAAACTTTGCATGTTCCATTTCGATGAAATTGTAACATTGTTTTCAAGCATGCAGCTAAGTCCGGTTTTTAGTTCTTCAGAAATTGCTTGAATTGTTTCGTCCTCTCCGGCAAGGTAAACATCTTCAAATAACTGTGCGTAACTTTCTTTCAGTTCAGCATTTTCGAGTGGTTTGTAGTTTAGCCAAAGTTTGCTTCCATCGTCGGCATAAGTTTTATTAAACACCGATAATAAAATCAATAATACAACAAGTTTTATTTGCTTCATGATATATTGTTTTGATTAGTTATTTTCTTTTCGAAGAATCCCTAATGATTAAACGTGCATTCAAAATTACTTCTTTGGTGAGTTCCATATTGTTTTCGCCTTTCAAATGGTCGATCAGGCTTTTGGCAGCAAGTTTACCTGCTTCGCGCCCAGGGTACGATACTGTTGATAGTTGCGGGGTAACGATTGTTGATACGGGGTCGTTGTTAAAACCAACAATGGCCATTTGTTCGGGTATTTTAATGCCTTTATCGCGCAACGAAAGCATACAACCAACGGCTGTCATATCGTTGGCAACAAACAATCCGTCGGGTATGGGTTTCATTTTAAGTATCTTATCAACAATGGCTTGCCCGTTTTCGAGCGAAAGCGAGTCGAGTCGTAAAGTTTCGCCGTTGCAATTGTTGCATTTGTTTACCATGTCGGTAAAACCTCTTGCACGTTCGGAATAAACGTTTGAATTTGATTGAATGGTAATATGCAACAAATTTTTGCAACCTTGTTCAATAAGGTGTTTCGTGGCATTAGCTGCAACTTTATAATTGTCAATAACAAAGCATACATTTTCGGTTTCGCGGGGTACCCTGTCGAAAAAAACTACAGGTACATTTTTGCTTTTAAATTGTTTGAAATACGAAAGGTCACTTTCTTCGAAAGTAAGGGAAACAATAAGGCCGTCAACCCGCTTGTTGTACATCGTAAGGGCGTTTTGCTCTTCTTTTTTTGCCGATTCGTGCGACTGGCTGATAATCATATTGTATCCATATTTATTGGCAACTTCTTCCATTCCGGCTAAACAAGCCGACATAAAATTGCTGTCGAGTCGTGGTACAATAACGCCAATTGTGTTTGTGCGTTTAGTGCGCAAGTTGCTTGCAAAGGTATTGCTGCGGTAACCCAGTTTTTCGGCACACTCCTGAACTTTTTGCCGGGTATTTAAATTGATTATAGTATTGCCTTTTAATGCTCTGCTAACTGTTGATGCTGAGATGTTTAGTTCTTTGGCAATATCGTATATGGTTGCTTCTCTTTTCAATGTTTTTGTTATTTTTCCCTCTTTAAACGATGGCAAATATAAGTATTACTACTCAAATTGCAACCGATTGCATAAAACTTTTCTAAATTTGCCTTTCCAAAATTGGAATGCAATGTGTATTTTAAGCTTTTTATTGGTTAATTTAGCCTTTTAAATTTTTCCGAAAACTGGGTACTATGTTCAAAATTAATTGTTTGCTTTTCTTCTTAGCTTTTTTGTCTGTTTCGGTTTTTGCCGATGGTGTCGAAACATATTCAAATTTACGATTTAAAAGCTTTTCAACTCACGAGGGGTTGTCGCAATCGTCGGTTTTATCGATTGCACAGGATGCTCAAGGTTTGGTGTGGATGGGAACAAAAGATGGATTGAACCGCTTCGATGGCTATCGGTTTATAGCTTACAAAAATGTTCCGAACGATAATAATTCAATAAGTAATAACGAAGTAATATTTTTATTGCCCGATAAGTTGGGAAATTTATTTGTAGGTACACGTGGAGGGGGACTCAATTTATTTGTAAAGGATGAAAACCGATTTGTACGTTTCGATAATTTGAAAACTCTCGATGGAACTGTAACCTACATTCATCAGCAAACCGATGGCGCTATATGGGTGGGTACAAACCAAGGGCTATTTTTAGGAATGCCCGATTCATCGAAAAATACAGGCTTTCACTTTGCAAATTTCTCAAATAAATCGGTTTTTCTCGATCAGCATGGAGGATTACTTGCTTACGATCGTGATATCGTTTCGGTAGTGTCGGTTTTTGAAGTGTCAGAAAATCAGTTGCTTGTAGGTACATTTAAGGGATTGTTCCTGTTTAAAAAGAACGATTTGTCGTTTGTGCAGGTTGAACTTGGCAAGCAAAATAATGCCAAGGTAAATTCAATCGTGGCCGATGAAAACAACATAATTTGGGTTGGCACATCTGAAGGTCTTGTTCGTTTTGCCAAAACCGACAATAAAGAATTGAAGCTTTTACCTCAAAATAGCCGCTCGGAATGGAAACAGTTAAATAACGGTTGGGTAGAACGCTTGTTAATCGATAATGAAGGTAATTTATGGGTAGGTACCCGTGGAGCCGGTATTATGCTGATCGAAAACAATGGTTTGGTTTCGGAGTTTTATACCAGCAATATGTTGTCAAATAAAGTAGGCGATAATATCATAAACTCGTTAATGATCGATCGAAGTGATGTGCTTTGGATGGGAACTGAAAGTAAGGGGGTAGTTACACTCGATTTAAACCGGAAGAAGTTTAACCACCTCGATAATCACAGTTCTACAGGGCGTAATCTGAATAATAATTTGGTTACGGCAATTTCGGGGCGTAACAACGAGGTTTGGGTTGGCTCTGCATACAATGGACTGGATTATCTTCAGTTCAGAGACGATAAAACAGTTGTTACAAAGCATTATCCGCAAATTCCGTATGGAAATAACCAATCGTCGAGCGAGGTAATTTCATTGGAACTCGATACCGATAATAATTTGTGGATTGGTACTGCCTCAAATTATTTGATTTCTTATCGTGCCAATGCAGGTTTTCGGTCATATTTTACAGGTAGTTTTGCTTTTGCTTTACATCAAGATCGAAAAGAAAACCTCTGGATTGGTACATGGGGTAAAGGTTTGGGATTGATGGATAAAAAAACTCAAAACATTACTTTTTTGGCCAATAACCCTAACGATTCGCGTACCCTTAGTGGCGATATAATACTTACCATTTTCGACGATAACATGGGGAATTTATGGGTAGGTACAAAAGGCCGGGGTTTAAGTATAGCCCCGCTTAACCGTGTTAAGCAAGGTTACAATAGTTTTGTCATTTACGAAAAAGGTAATCAGCTGCTTCATAACGATGTGTATTGTGTGCATCAGGATGCCGAAGGGGTTATTTGGATCGGAACAGGTGGTGGTTTAAACCGTGTTGATGCGTATAAAGATGCGAGCACTCAGGCCGAATTTAACATGGGAAGGGCACATTTCGAATCGTTTACCGAAGCCGATGGTTTGCCTGCAAATATTATTTACGGAATACTCGAAGATGCCGAAGGGAATTTGTGGATCAGTACCACTAAAGGCTTGTCGAAATTCAACAAAAAAAGTAAAACTTTTAAAAATTACTCAACCGACGATGGCCTTCAGAGCGACGAGTTTCACTCAAATGCCTTTTATGCATCGCCCGAAAAACAGTTCTTTTTTGGAGGTGTAAATGGTTTATCGTTCTTTAATCCTGACGAAATAATTGGCAATCAGCAACCTTCTGAGGTAATCTTTTCGGGATTAAAAGTGGCCAGCTTGCCTGTAAAACCCATGCAAAAGGTTAATGGTAAAGTTATTATTGAAAAAGATATTTCGAAAACCGAAGCCATAAAACTAACACATAAACATAAAGATTTTACCATTGAATTTACGGCAGAACATCTTAACCGGCTCGAAGGCGTTAAATATGCTTACCGCTTATTGGGTTTTAACGACGAATGGCGCTATCTTATCGCAAACGAACATTCGGTTACTTATACCAATTTATGGGAAGGCGACTATGTTTTTCAAGTTAAAGCAACCAATAAGGATGGTGTATGGAATGAATTCCCTAAAGAACTTAAAATTGAAGTGTTGCCTCCTTTGTGGCGCAATAAATGGTTTTACAGTGTTTATTTGCTGCTTTTGGTAGCTGGTTTGTTGTTGTTTCGTCGTTACACATTAATTGGCGTTGCCGAAAAAAACCGTTTGCTTATTGAGCACATCGAGCGTACAAACCTGATTGAGAATACCGAAGCTAAAATGCGCTTCTTTACAAATATATCGCACGAAATACGAACACCGCTCACTTTAATTAATAATCCGCTTGAAGAGGTTATTTCAAAAGGAAAAATTGACGACAAATCGAAGGAAAGTTTGCAGTTGGTTTCCAAAAACGTGAACCGCTTGTTGAATTTAACCAATCAGTTATTACAATTACGAAAAATTGACAAAGGTGGTGTTGAACCTCAGTTTAGCGAGGTGAGGGTAGTGAAAATGGTTAAAGATATTATTGGGCTTTTCCTTCAAAAAGCACTCAATAAGGAAATTACAATGGGTTTTGAATCCGATGTCGATGCCGGTCAGTTGATTTGTGTCGATCAGGAGCTTATTACTACAGCAATATACAATGTGGTATCGAATGCATATAAGTTTACTCCCTCGAAAGGCCGAATTAACATAAAAGTTTACAGGCATAAAGATGAGCCAGCCCGAATAAGGCGTTGGCGTAAAGTTGAAAATGGAGAATCAAAAGAGTGGATATGCATAGATGTTTCGGACACTGGTCCGGGTATTTCAAGTGAAGAAATTAAACACATTTTCCACCGGTTTTACCAAAGCAAACAAAACGGACGAAAAGAAATTGCAGGCTCGGGAATCGGTTTGTCAATTGTGAAAGAATACATTGATATGCATCATGGTAAAATCGAAACCCGATCAAAAGTTGGTGAAGGTTCAACTTTTACAATATACCTGCCAATGGGAAATGCTCATTTGAAAAATTCGAAAGTTTTGGCAGAGAACGATAATTTAATAACACCTATGCCTTCGACCGACGATGATGCTGATCAGCAAAAAGTAAAACAAACCCTTGCCGAAAAAGACCTACCTGTTGTTTTGGTGGTTGAAGACGACAGGGATTTAAGGCATTACTTAAGAGATACTCTTTCGGAGAATTATAAAGTGCACACCGCTACCGATGGGAAAAGTGGTATCGAGAAGGCTGTTGAGGTGTTGCCTAATATTGTGATTTCGGATGTTATGATGCCCAATATTGATGGTTTGGAGCTTTGTGGTACTTTGAAAAACGATGATCGCACAAAACACATCCCTATAATATTGCTCACTGCAAAAGCAGCCGACGAAAGCCGTATTGAGGGCTACAAAAGTGGAGCCGACCTGTATGTTAGCAAGCCTTTTAAACCCGATGTGCTTAAATCTGAAATTGATCAATTACTAAATACAAGGCGTATTTTGGCCGATGTGTTTAGTAAGCAAATATTCCTGAAACCGCGTGACATTGAAATCTCATCGGCCGACGAAAAATTCCTTACAAAATTAAACGATACCATTGATGAGCACCTTGCCGAACCCGATTTCGATGTGTCGGCAATGGTTGAAAAAATGAATTTCAGCCATTCAACAGTTTTGAAGAAAGTTAAAAGTTTAACGGGTATGTCGTTGGTTGAGTTTGTGAAAATTCACCGTTTAAAAAGGGCTGCTCAAATTCTCGAGAAAGATCGTTTTCAAATTGCCGAAGTGGCATATTTAGTTGGTTTTAGCGATCCGAAATATTTCAGTAAATGTTTCAGTAAAGAGTTTGGCAAAACGCCAACCGAATATGTTCAGGAAATGCGCAGTAAACAAGACGAAAGATCAGATAATTGATATCGGTGCTGTGCGATAAGAACAAAAAAGCTGTGGACAATATTGAACCACAGCTTTTTAATAATATTCAAGTAAGTTTCAATTTTCTAAACCAGAACTTTGCCTGTCATGTCGGTGGGGACATCAAGACCCATTATTGAAAGCAATGTTGGAGCTACATCGGCAAGTACACCATTGTTGATTTTGCGCGAGGTATCTTCTGTAACCCAAATGCATGGTACCGGGTTTAGCGAGTGTGCCGTATTTGGCGATCCGTCTTCGTTTATCGCATTATCGGCATTACCATGATCGGCAATGATTAAAACATCGTAACCACCTTTTTGGGCAGCTGTAACCACATCTTTAACACATTCGTCAACTGCAACAACTGCTTTATAAATTGCTTCGTAAACACCGGTATGTCCAACCATATCGCCGTTTGCAAAGTTGAGGCAAACAAAATGGGCAGTTTCATTTTCGAGCTCGGGCACAATTGCATTGCGTATATCGTAAGCACTCATCTCGGGTTTGAGGTCGTAAGTAGGTACTTTAGGCGAAGGGCAAAGTAAACGTTTTTCGCCTGCGAATTCTTTTTCGCGTCCACCCGAGAAAAAGAAAGTAACGTGAGCGTATTTTTCAGTTTCGGCAATACGTATCTGTTTCAAGCCGGCTTTAGACACAACTTCGCCCATAGTGTTGGTAACGTTGTCTTTTCTGAAGATAACTTCAATGTTTTTGAAGTCGGCTTTGTATTCGGTCATGGTGTACCATTTCAGGTCTTGCATTTTCATGCCAAATTCTGGCAAATCTTGTTGCGTAAAAGCAATGGTAGCTTGGCGAAGACGGTCGGTGCGGAAGTTGAAGCAAATAACCACATCTCCCTTTTCGAAAGTAGCTAATGGCTGTCCGTTATCGTCGGTCATTACAATGGGTTTCATAAACTCATCGGTAATGTCTTCGTTGTAATATTTTTTAATGGTTGACAATAAATCTGTACTTTTCTCGCCTTTGCCTTCGAGCCATAAATCGTAGGCCAGTTTCATGCGGTCGTAATTTTTGTCACGATCCATACCAAAATAACGGCCAATAATTGAGGCAAAACGTGCATTGGTAGATTTTAGTGCCTCTAAATCGCTTTCAATAAAACCATAGCCCGAGCGTGGGTCGGTATCGCGCCCATCGGTTAAGCCATGAACAAAAACCTTTTCAATACCCATTTCGGTGGCAATTTGGCTAAGGGCAATCATGTGCGAGCTAAGCGCATGAACACCACCGGGGCCAATTAAGCCAACCAAGTGAATGTTTTTGTTGTTTTCTTTTGCATAATTATATGCTTTAAGAATTTGAGGGTGTTGCCAAAGCGATTTATCCCTTATTGCGCGTGTAATTTTTACCATATCCTGATAGAGTACCCTTCCTGCACCAAGGTTAAGGTGTCCTACTTCAGAGTTGCCCATTTGTCCGTCGGGTAATCCAACATGTTCGCCACAGGCCATTAATTGCGAGTGTGGGTATTTTTCCATTAATGAATCGATAAACGGAGTTGGAGCTGTTTTCACAACATCGGTATTGTCGCCTTTACCTATTCCCCATCCGTCGAGGATCATTAGCATGGTTTTTCTTTTTATTGCTGTCATATTCTATTGAATTTTATTGCTGTAATTTTAAGCGCTGCAAAATAGTGAGTTTTACACACATCACAAAACAGTTTCATTTGTTTTGCAACAAACTTAAACTACATTTAAAAGCTTTTGTTTAAATGGGTTTTGTTTTTAATTTTTCGAATCTTTTAAAGCATAATTCGCTTGTTTTTTATACTTGCCAATTATTTTTTTTACTTTTTTGTGAAAAACTATTGTTGTTTTTAAAAGTTTTGTATTTTGCCCCCTATAAAACATGCTGGTTTTTGAGTATCGAAATGCTTATAGTAGTGATGTTTAAAAAGAGAAAACAGTTAGATTAATTGAAAAGAAAACTTTAAATGATTAACAAAATGAACACATCGAAACCACGGATAATAAAAGATTACGATAAACTTCCTGTCGAAATCCAAGAACAAATCAAATTGGAGTATCCTTATGGTTTTAGCGACAACCTGATTACATTTACCAATAAGGATGGCTTGATTGTAAGTGCTTTGCCATTCGAAACCGAAGACCGTTATTATATGGTGCGAATGACAGTTAGCGAAGCAATAAAAATTGTGGAAGATGATGAAGACTTCGATGCCGATGGTACTTTAAAAGAAGGTATTCGCGAAGAATACGAAAATAAATATGCCGAAGATGAGATGGATATGGACGACGATTTCGACGATTTGGCTGACGAAGTTAGTGATGACGAAAGTGTTTTTGATTAATGCTCAAATACAACAAAAATAAGAAATGGCCTTAGATTTTTTCTAAGGCCATTCTAATTTCAATTGTTTCCCTCTAATAAATTAATTATCCACCCCAAAACAATAAAGCTATAAAAAAATCTTCCTTCTCTTTATCGTTTATTTCTTTTACAAATTTATTACTACCAAAAATATTTTGTACTATACAAAACTGTACATAATCTGTACAAGTGTTTTTTATCCCAATTATTTCTTTTGTTATGTAGCGAGTTGCTTTAGCTGCTTTGTTGGGGCTGAATTAACTCAATAACTACAAATGGATAAGTGTTAATAAATGTTAAAGGCTGAATTGTCAATGCTTTGTGTGTGGTCAATTGATGTGCATAAAAGTGCTTGTGCATATTAAAATCCCTAACTTTGGTTTACTAACATCTAAAAAATAGTATTATGGCCGATATAAATAGTTTTCTGAATCAGGTTATAACCCGTAACCCGGGTGAAAAAGAATTTCATCAGGCAGTACGCGAAGTGCTTGAATCAATTTGGAATGTATATTCTAAAAATCCACGTTACAGGGAAGCCAAAATTCTTGAACGATTAACCGAACCTGAAAGAGTAATTATGTTTCGTGTTCCGTGGGTTGATGATAGGGGCGAAGTGCAGGTAAACCGTGGTTACAGGGTTGAGTTCAATAGTGCTTTGGGTCCATATAAGGGAGGCTTACGTTTTCACCCAAGTGTAACATTAAGCGTTTTGAAATTTTTGGGTTTCGAACAAACTTTTAAGAATAGCTTAACCACATTGCCTATGGGTGGTGGTAAAGGTGGTTCCGATTTTAGTCCAAAAGGAAAATCCGACAATGAAATAATGCATTTTTGTCAAAGCTTCATGACCGAACTTTACCGGCATATTGGCCCTAATACCGATGTGCCTGCCGGAGATATTGGTGTTGGTGGTCGCGAAATTGGATATCTTTTTGGCCAATACAAACGTATTAAAAACGAATTTACCGGTGTGTTAACTGGTAAAGGGCTGGGCTGGGGTGGTAGCCTTATACGACCCGAAGCAACAGGTTTTGGCGCAGTTTATTTTGTACAGCACATGCTGAATGATTTGGGCAAAGAGGTTGCAGGCCATACTTTTGCCGTTTCGGGCTTTGGTAACGTTGCCTGGGGTGCAATAACAAAAATTAACGAGTTGGGCGGTAGGGTTGTAACTGTATCGGGTCCCGATGGCTATATTTTTGATAAAGATGGTATAACCGGAGAAAAAGTCGATTATTTGCTTGAGCTTAGGGCTTCGAATAACGATGTGGTT
This sequence comes from Prolixibacteraceae bacterium, assembly GCA_016933815.1. Lineage (GTDB taxonomy): Bacteria > Bacteroidota > Bacteroidia > Bacteroidales > Prolixibacteraceae > Roseimarinus. The sequence continues at coordinate 1,372 of JAFGAF010000503.1, read as the reverse complement.
GAACCTTATGCCCAGGAGTTTGGTGCACAGTTTTTTGCAGGGAAGCGTCCATGGGAGCAAGCTGTTGATATTGCTTTGCCTTGTGCTTGTGAAAACGAACTGAATGCCGATGATGCAAAATTGCTTGTCGAAAATAATTGCTTCATGGTTGCCGAAGTATCAAATATGGGGTGTACGGCCGAGGCTGTTGAGTTGCTCAATAAAAATTTGGTTTATGCTCCGGGTAAAGCGGTAAATGCCGGAGGGGTGGCTGTTTCGGGGCTCGAAATGTCGCAAAACTCAACCCGCTACGGCTGGTCGCGCGACGAGGTTGATGCTCGCTTACACATTATCATGGGCGATATATTTAAAACTTGTAAAAAGCATGGCACTTCAAACGGTAAAACCGATTATTTGCTTGGTGCAAATGTTGGTGGCTTTGTAAAAGTAGCCGATGCAATGCTCGCTCAAGGTGTAGTTTAAAAAAGTAGTGCTGCGAGGCTATGATCTTTTATTTTGATATGAATGCTAATGTGTTGTAGTTAAGATAGATGTGCTAATGTTTGTGATATTGTAGTTAGAGACTGTAAGTATTCGTTGTTTTTTTATTTCATTTTGCAATGTTGGGTGTGTTTTTTTTGTTGAAATGTGCTATATTGGTTTAAGTTTTTCCAAATAAACATTAAAAAACAAATTCTATGATGCACCCATTAGTTAAAGAATGCCTTATTGTATTAGGCGTTGGTATTCCCATTGCAATTATTATACTTCGAACTTTGTTTAAAAACAGTATTGTATTTGCCATTGGCGTATTTTGGACAACCAATATTTTTCTGATAATTATTAACACAAAAATTGCAGAACGGTACAAAGAATTTTATCCGCAAAAAATTGCACTTCCCGGAGGAATTCTGATTACAGCATTCTTTGTTTTTTTATTGTATCTCACTGTTCAGCGACGAATAAAAAAGCCAATGTCGGAAATTCTGGAGTGTACCAACGAACTATCGGCCGGAAATCTGGAACATCGCAGTAAACTCATTGACCAGAAAAAGACCGATGAGTTTGTTATATTGAACAAATCTATCGAAGCGCTTAAAAATAAACTTAAAAGCATTGTTATGGAAATTCATATCAGTGCTGAAAATCTCGCCTTAAACAGTCAGCACATTAGTTGTACTTCCGACGATTTGGCCAAAAGTGCTTCAAGTCAGGCCTCGTCAATTCAGGAGCTCTCGGCAACTACCGAGGAAATTGAGGCCATGTTGAATCTCAACAAGGAAAATGCCGATAACTCTGGAGCTATAATGGGCAAAACCAGCGAAACTGTTTCAAGCGTTGCATCAAGCGTTAGAGATATTATCAACGTACACAACCAAGTGCTCGAGAAAAT
>JAFGAF010000502.1 GCA_016933815.1 Prolixibacteraceae bacterium | reverse complement strand
CCATTACCCCTCAGGCACGAATTGCCGTTTTATCGAACTCAACCATGTTGTTCAAACAACAGGTGGTTGAAGCCCTCAAAAAAGTTGACGATAACATTTTAAAACTCGATTCGGCCATACCAAAAACCATCCAAATCATGGATTGTCCGGTTGGTAGATTCAATATTGACGAATTGGTTGATCAACTTTGTGCTTTCGATGGTAAACTCATCATCCAAACCCTGTTTTTAAGCGGAACTTACAAAGGTGAAGCATTCGATAATACTAGCGATGCCGAGGTGAATGCCTGGATTGATCTTTTGAAGAAAATAAAACCTGAAAGGGTAATGATTTATACCATAGCACGCGACACTCCTGTAAACACTTTAAACCGCATTCCGCTTGAAACATTGAACCGCATTGCACAAAAAGTAAAAACCCAAACCGGAATCGACACCGAAGTTTCGGGATAAAAGGATTAAAGCTTAACTTTTGTACGTTTGCCTTTGTAGTGTACTTCTTGGTATTCGGCAGCTTCAGTGCCACCAATGCCGTTGTTTTCGGACACATTTACCACCCTGAACATTTTCTCGATTTCACTTCCATGATGCGAACCTTCGGGCGAACTTATGCTTAGTGTTTTATTCTTCTCGGTGTAATCGAAGGTAATTTTTGTAAAATGTTCAGTTTTATAGCCCATTCCGTCGCCACTGTCTTCGTAATACACAAACGAAGCATCGGCACCGGTATATACCCTAATTTCGATAGCTTGTAAACTGTTTTCAGCCGTATCGGGTTGGCTTGTAATCATTGGAATAATTGCCCCTTCTTTAACAAAAACCGGAATATTCTCGATGCTAACTTGCTGATCAAGGGTTGTTCCTCCGTCGGTCTTCTGGCCTGTCCAGAAGTTGTACCAAGCCACATTGGCAGGTAATTGTACTTTGATTGATTTAACTCCGGCATCAGCAACCGGGCATACCATAAGCGATTGTCCGAAAAGGTATTGTTGATCGATATTGAGAATATTCGGATCGTTAGGAGCAACAAACACCAACGATTTAATCATTGCTTTGTTTTTTGCAACAGCATCGTAAGCTGTTGAATAAATATATGGTAACAATTGATAACGTGTTTGAATTGCATTGCTTGCGGCCTTATAATTTGCACTTTCGGGACTTCCAAGCGACCACAGCTCGGTATTTATACCACCTTGAAATACGGGAGTAAAAGCAGCAAATTGGTACCAACGGGTAAGTAATTCGCTACGATCGGCAGCTGGTAACGAGGAGTTTTGTGTTACTCCGCCCAATGTTGTGCTCCAATGTAACTGTCCGGAGAACGACGATGTAATGGCAGCACTAACTTGCGCCTTAAGCGCTTTCCAACTGCTTTCAACTTCTCCTGCTACCGAAATTAATCCATAGCGTTGAATACCCGGTAAATTACTGTGGGTTGTAACAACATGCCTGTTTTCGGTGCTTTCGCCGGTTATGCTTTTGTATTCGGGCAATAATGTTTTAAAAGCCGATACATTCTGAAATTTAGCTTCGGTGCTGTTTGCTGTTATCTTTTTTTCCTTGCCAAGGTATGAATTGTCGGTTGTTTGGTTTTCGACTGGTAATCCCATACTTTGATATTTCTGTACTGCTTGGCTTAACTCGCTAACCGAACTGTAAGCATCGGGGTTGAGATGAAAACCGTATGCCCACTGCGGCAATAAAAGTGCGCTTCCAAAAATACTGCGGATTTCAGCAATTAAAGCTTCCCAAGAATCTTTGTAAATGAAAAAGTAACTGATATCATCGGCTACCTCCGATGTTAAAGTCATCACTGTTGACTTTTCATCGTAATGGGTTCTTGAATAATTGTTCCAAATAAATGCAAAACCACTTTCTGAGAAACAAACTGGCGAGAAAGTAGCCGTGTTACTATGCTCCATTGTAAAATTCCGATTGCGTATGTTATAGCGCGTATTTACGCCATCGTGTCCAAAACCGTACAACAGTTCTTTTCTGTTCATGAAGAATTTTTGAGTAATCTTGTAGGCGTTCTCATCGGCCGATGAAGGTTCAAAACTCCTGTCCGATTCAATCATCATCTTCCGCCCGTCGCGATTTAGCAGGCTTACCAAACCGTTTTCCTTAACGGTAATAATCATTTCCGAAGTGCTAATTTCTACATCGTTTTGTACATAAATGGCTTTGAACTTTACCGGTGAAACATTGCGTTCGGCCATAATGCATTCAGTTTGCGAGATATTGTCATTTGTTGTTGTAACAATACGTGCAACACTCGTCGACCACATTTCAACAACCATTATTTTCGACTTTACACCATAGCTATCAAGCTCGATGATCACATCGTTACCCTCAACACGGTATGCCGAACGAGCAAAAACAATACTGGAAAGGAGAACCAGAATGGCGGTAAAAGCGATTATCTTCATGGTAAACAATTTTAGTAACACTGTACAGTTAAATTTTCTGCTAAAATATAAAAGCCTGCTTAATCGAGAAACGAACAGCAGGCTTAAAGTTAAAAAAATTTATTGTTATTCTCCAATCAAAATCATAAACTCCCATGGCGACAGTTCAAATTTTGTTTCAGTTGTTAATGAAAATGTTCCGCCGGTAAGGGCATTTGTATAATCTCCAACAAACTGGTCATTGGCCAATTGATTACTTAAAACCTTATCGGAAAGGTTAAAAAGCGACACTATTTTATTACCATCGGCTTCTCTAATAAATGCCAAAATATTGTTTTTGGTTGTCAACGAAGCAAAACCAATTGAACCACCCTCACAGCCATTCCACAGGGCTTTATTTTGTTGTTTCAGGTCGATAAGTTTTGCGTAAAATTGTTGCATTTCGAGCTTGCTCCAGTCAATTTCATCCTTTTCGAAAAACTCGAGCCGTTTATTATTGCCGGCTTCTTGTCCGCTGTAAATAAGCGGCATTCCGGGCAGGGTAAACGAGAGAGCAGCCATGGTTTTAACGGCATCGCCCATGCGTTCGTACACTGTTCCGTTCCAGCTGTTTTCGTCGTGGTTGCTGGTAAAGTGCATCATGTAACTGCCCTTTGGATAAACCGAATCTACTTTGGTGTAATATCCGGCTACGGCATTGGCGTTGGCTTCTCCCTGTGCTATGCTGTTCATAATATGATGAAATTCCCAGCCATAATTTATATTGAAAGCCTTGTGCAATAACTCATACTCGGCTTCATCTTCGGCCAGCATAAACACCGGTTTAATGCTATCGAGTGCAGCACGGGCGTCGTTCCAAAAATCGACAGGAACCATTCCGGCCACATCGCAACGAAAACCATCGATATTGGCTTCGGACACCCAGTATTGCATGGCATCAATCATGGCTGCACGCATTTGAGTGTTGTCGTAGTTCAGGTCGGCAACATCTGTCCAATCGGCAACCGGCGATACGATATTCCCAAGGCTGTCGTGCGTAAACCATTCGGGGTGATTTTCAATCCACGGCCCATCCCACCCGGTGTGGTTGGCTACCCAGTCGAGCAACACTTTAAAGCCCATGCTGTGTGCCTCATCAACCAGTTGCTTAAAATCGTCGAAAGTACCAAACTCGGGATTCACACCCGTGTAATCCGAAATGGCGTAGTACGAGCCCAAGGTACCCTTACGGTTTTTCTCCGAGATTGGGTAAATGGGCATAAACCACAAAATCTCTACACCCAGCTCTTTAAGCCGGGGCAAGTGCTCACTAAAAGCTTCGAACGTACCTTCGGGGGTGTACTGGCGCACATTTACCTCGTAAATAACAGCATCGTTGCTCCACTCGGGAAAATGAACCTGCGAAACAACTTCCGTTGAATCAACTTTGGCACTTTCGCTTTGCTTTTTTGGGGACGAATTGCATCCCCAAAGCAACAGCACTATGATTATATATACAACTTTCTTCATCATTTTATTCTTTTTAATTATTTAGAAATCAGTGTTTATTTTTTAATACGTCAATCAATTCTTTATTGATATATAGAATTTCTCTCCCAACTTTTTGAGATTCTAACACTCCAATATTTTCTAATTCTTTTAAATACCTTGATGCTGCTTTTCTTTCTACTTTTAGTTGATTAACAACATATTCAATTTTTGAATACGGTTGTTCAAAAAGCAATTCCACCAATTCTTTTTTATAAATTTTTGGCGCATCGGTCTGAACTTTTTCGATTGTTTTGTCTAATAATTCTCTAATTGTTTTAATTTTTTTAATCGTCTGTATTGAAGTCGTTTCAACAGCTTTCAACATGAACAGAATCCAATCTTCCCATTCTCCAATTTTGTTTGTCTGATTCAATAATTTGTAATAATCTGGTTTATTTTCGATAATGTATGAACTGAGATATAAAATTGGAACATCAATCAAAT
>JAFGAF010000501.1 GCA_016933815.1 Prolixibacteraceae bacterium | reverse complement strand
TGGGTGTCGATGTCGTCGAAATCGGCCCAGCCATGAATCACGTCGCGTTTTTGTGGGTCGAGTTGTTCAAAAAGCGGATCGATGTTGTAGTTCCAGCCACCTTCGTTGCCATTGCTCCAAAGAATAACACATGGGTGGTTCGCATCGCGGTTAACCATTTCTTCAACCAGTTTGGTGCCAATTTCGGTGTTGTAAGCATTTTGCCAGCCAGCCAGCTCGTCGATGAAAAACAAGCCCAGCGAATCGCAGGCATCCAGGAAATGTTTGTCGGGCGGATAGTGGCAACGCACGGCATTCATGTTCATTTCCTTTATCAGGTTTACATCCGTCACCGATATTGATTGGTTGGTACACCGGCCGCCTTCGGGCCAGAATGTGTGACGGTTTACCCCTTTCAGTATTATTTTTGTTCCGTTGCAATAAATGCCGTCCTTTGGTCTCACTTCGATGGTGCGAAAACCAATTCGTTCGGTAATGCTGTGGAGTATGTTGTTTTTCTCTGTAAGTTCAATATTTAAGTAATATAAATTGGGTGTTTCGGGAGTCCAGGCTTCAATTCCTTCCCATTTGGTTTCAAAAACAATATTTTCGGCTCCTTTTTCGATTGCTGATTCGTACGTGGCAAATTCTTTTCCGCTTATGTCGCTAACAGTATAGCGCAAAACGGCATCTTTAGCTATGTTTTTAAGTTTAATGTGTCCGGTGAGCGATCCGTCGGCCTTAGGGTCAACTTTAAGTTGTGCAATGTGGCTTTTGGGCAATATTTCGAGGTAAACAGGTCGGTAAATGCCCCCAAAAAGCCACCAGTCGGCCATTCGTTCGGCAGCATTTACTGTACGGTCCGACGAATGTTTCCACACCATTACCTCAAGCAGGTTTTCTTTTCCAGGCTTAAGCAGCTCGTTAATATTGTATTTGAACCGATAAAATCCACCTTGGTGTATTTCTCCGGCCTGTTTGCCGTTAATCAGAACTTTTGTGTCGGTCATAACACCTTCAAAAACAATGTTGATTACTTTGTTGCTCCATTGTTCGGGAACAAAAAAAGTGGTTTTGTAATGCCCTGTTTCGTCGCTTGGCGTTTTCCCTTTTTGCTTGTACCATCGGCCATAGGTATATTCGCCAAAACCTTGTAGCTCCCATTGCGAAGGCACTTCAATTTTCGACCATTGTTGGCTGTTGGCACCGTCGGAGCAAAAGAAATCCCATTCGGTAGTATGCCCGAAGCCTGTTCCCGAAAGGTATTTTATTTCGGTTTGTTGGGCAAAAATGCCTAAGGTGCTCAGCATTATCAATAATGCTGTTTGCCTTAATCTGCCAAAAAATGTTTTAAGTGTCGTTATGCTTGTCATACTTTTATGTTTTTCAGTTGCTTACAATTATTCGTTGTTGCATTACATGTTTTTGGGTGCTTATTTTGAGAAGATATATTCCTGAATAAAGATGGCTTGTGTCGAATAGGAGCAAGTTGGTTCCTTGGGGTTTGTGTCCATTATCGATGTTTGTAATTAGCTTGCCGCTCAGGTCGAACAATTGAATGCTTACCTGTTGGCTTTGCTCGAGTCGGTATTGAATTGTTGCTTCATTTTTAACCGGGTTTGGATAAACTTTTATGAACAGTTGTTTTTGACTTTGTATGCTGTTGCTGTTGTTTTGTTTGGGTTGTGCAATAACGAAATACATAGGATAATTGGAATCGCCGCTGCTCGAATTTGGCCCCAAAACAACTCTTTGGCCTGTTGTGAAATTTTGCTGAAAGAGCACCATGTTTTTAGGGCTGGTAATGGGCGTTGAGATACTGATTGGGGTTGATTGCTTTTCGAAATTTTGGAGCCATTGGGGTACAGGAGCTTCTTCGGGATAAATAACCGAAATGCTTGCATCGCTGCTTACTTCGAATGTGGCAAGGGTGTCGCTGCTTGTCCAAAGGTTCGAATTGCTCGATGGGCTGATCCATTCGCTGCCAATTAGTTGTTCGGGTAAACCTTCGGCGAAAGCTGTTTTATTGGTGTAAACCGAGTTTTCGGGGTTTAACGAAAGGTCGATTTTCCATTCCGAAGCATTAAGTAAATCGTTTACTGTAAGGTTTTTGATAATGTTGCCTGAACCTCGGTAGTAGCCTTTAAGCATTTCGATATTGGGTTCTTGTAGGGGGAAATCCATGTCGCTTGCCAAATAAAAACCGGGGTGGGGTGGTTGGTTGTACGACGAATTTTGCCACGAAATTGCCACACGGTAAACAGGGTCGTGCATAAGGGTATAAAGGCGATGTTCGGTAGGGTTTGTGGTAGTATAAACCCTTAACGATTTGTTGCTTACGTTTCTTAGTATCAGTTCTTCGCGCCAATCGCCAAAAAGATCGGCCTGTAGTGTTGGTGTCGATTTTGTGCCATTGTTTGAGCTGGTTGAAGCTCCTGTTAAAAGGTTTTTTGCCGATCCGGCCCTGATGTTCCATTTGTCGATCCGGTTGCTGTTCATCAACTCGCGGCTCAAATCGCCATCCCACCAAATAACAAAATTTATCGAATTGGGAATTGAACCTGCATAGTCGCCATTTATATTGTAAAGGCCCAAGCCACTGCTTGCCCAAAAATGGAAGCCGGGAACATTGGGATCGATTTCGGCAGCACATGCGCGCCCTACATCTGTGCTGTTTTTGTGCTGGAAAATAATTTCGCCTGTATCGGCATACCGCAGCGTAACGCCATCTTTTTTGTTTTCGTGTGGCATGTAAATTAAAGGGCGGTTTTCGCCTTTAATCATATAAGTTACATGGGTGGCATCGCCGTGTCCCATTTTGCTGGTGTGTATTCCTTTGCCGTTGCCCGAAATAACCGATGCTCCGGTAACAATATCCTGAAAACCGTCGGCATTTGCATCAATTACGTGTATGGAGTGATTGCCTTGTCCGTAGTAAGCGCCATTGCCCGAGTCGTTTGAATCAAATGTCCATTCTTGGCTAAGTTGGCCATCGCGCCAGTTCCATGCAGCCATGCTCAACCGGGTGTAGTAGCCCCGCTGAAAAATGGCAGTAGGTTTTTGTCCGTCGGTGTAGGCAACAGTTGCATTGTACCTGTCGAGCCTGTTGCCGTAATTGTCGCCCCAATCGGAGACTTTGCCCCGTTGAGGCCAGTAGTCGGCAGTTTCGAGTTCGAGGCCGGTTTCGCCATCAAAAACTGTGATGTATTCGGGCCCCGACAGTATGTAACCGCTGCTGTTTCGGTATTCAATGCTGTGGTCGGTGTTGGCAGCAGGGCCTTTGCTTAAGTATGCACCCGAGGCATCTTTGGTGCCCGGAGCTGTTTTGCACATGATTTCAGCCTTGCCGTTTCCATCGAAATCGAAAACCAAAAACTGCGTGTAATGTGCTCCCGCCCTGATGTTTGGCCCCAAGTCGATACGCCAAAGTTGTTCTCCGTCAAGCGTGTATCCGTCGAGAATAACGTTGTCGGTTGTTCCTTTTTGCGAATTGTCCTTTGAGTTATCGGGATCCCATTTTAGCACAATGTCATATTCACCGTCGCCGTTCAAATCGCCGGTACTTGCATCGTTGGGCGAATAATTACCTCCGTGTATCCCTTTTGCCGGTTGATTTATGGTAATGTCGAAATATGCCGCGTTTTCGCCTTCGGTATATTTTATTAGGCGGGCTGTATTTTTGTCGTCGATTTCATTGCCGTCGATAATGGCTTTTACTATGTAGCGGCTGTTTTGTGGTGCATCGTTATCGATATAAAATGTTGTATTGGTGAGGGGCGTTTCGTTTATTTTTTGCCCGTTTCGGTATATGTTGAATGGTGTATTGAAAGGTTCGTTGCCCAGTAAACGCCACGAAACTATGTAGCCATTGTTGCTTTTTATGGCAATGGCACCACGGTTAAGCCGTTCGGCCTGCATTTGGCCAAATAAAGGCAAATTATGGCTTATGAAAATGGTTAAAAATAATATCAATGCAAATTGCTTCATGCTGTTTTCCCTATGCTATTGTTGTTTAATAATTCGTTTGTAATGAATACTGTTTTGCCCAATAACCTTTAGCAAATAAATCCCGCGATCGAGAGTGCCCAGGTTTAACGGTACGTTTTGTTTCCCTTTTGTTTCGATATTTAATATTGTTTTGCCGCTAAGTGTTGAAATGCTTATTTGAAGGTTTTCGTTAGTTTGGCTTTCGATGTTGATATTGTTGTTGAATGGATTGGGGAAAACTTTTACCACACCTTCACCTTGTATTAAAGCTGATGTTTTGGCTTCGACTTTTATAATGCCTGTTGAATAGAGTTCCGAAGTATTCCAAACCAAATCATCACCTGGTTTTTCGGGGTAAATAGCTTCGAAGTTGCCGCTGATGTTTTTGCAGTCGAGAATTTTGAATTCGTTGCCTGCAATGTATTCGCGAGTGGTGGTGTTCGTTATTTTTAATTTGCCCGATATGCTGATGTTTTCGCTCGCTTTAAGGTAATCGGCCATGTTGAATGAAGGGTTTGTTTTAACTTCGAATGTTGAACCTTCTTTTAGTGTTACCGACTTTTCGATACTTAGGAATTTGCCTATGTTTTGTGATCCGGGTGCAAGTGTGGCATTTTTTTCGACTGTTACGTTGCCGCCAATAATGCCGTCGCCCGATAAAGTAGCTAAAATTTTAACGTTAACATCGCCGGTGCCTGTTGCGCTTCCGGTTTTGTTGGCAACAAATAATGTTCCCCGGTTCACAATGGTTGGGCCGGTGTAGGTATTGCTGTTTGTTAAAGTAAAAACGCCGTCTCCCGATTTGGTGAGGCTTCCGGCTGCAATAATCCCGTCGAATTGTGAATCGGTATCTTTTGATCCAATTTTGTAGTTTTCGTCGCCACTGAGCGTTCCGTTGCCCGAAAGGGCACCAATTTCGATTGTTGATCCGGAGGCGTTGAGTGCCGATACTGAATTGTTTACAATTAGGTGAGCATTGGGCAAACCTTTGCTGTTGTTGATTCGTAGTTCAACTTCGGAACCGGTTGACGAAAGGCAGTTGAGTGTTCCGGTAAAAGCAGTCATGTCGCCATTTAAATCGGAACGCACAAACGGAATGTGCATGTTTAAAGTTCCGTTGCCGCTAATGTTCCCTGTGTAATAAGCTCTTGAATCGAGTTTTATGCCAGCTGTTTTTCCGTCGGCAATTTCGATATTCCATGGTAAAGTGCTGTACGATGATGAGTTGTCGTTGCATTGCAAGGTGCCTCCATGCATAATGATGGTTTGTCCGGGGTTGGTTGCATCGTTCAACAGCGAAATTGTTCCTTCGGTAATTATTGTTGATTTATGAGTGTTTGGTGCTGCAAAAACCAGGTTTCCGATGCCTGTTTTTGTTAATGTGTCGCCGGTAATGGCTTCGTTGAGCACTACTTTTTGTGTGTTGTTGATGGTTCCGCCAAGTGAACCAATAGTCATGGCCCTGTTTGAATTGTTTTCGCCTGAAATGTGTAATGTCCCTCCGTTTATTTCGAGCATTGAAGCATTGGCCGATGCTGCTCCTATTGCACCAACATTTTGGTTGTTGGGCAGTTTGTTGAGTGAAATTGTTCCTTGGTTGATGGCCACTTTGCCTGTAAAACTGTTGATGTTGTTGATGGTAAGTGTGCCGCTTCCTGTTTTGGTAAGGCCTGTAATGCCTGTAATGTTGCCTGTGCCATCAAAAATATAGTCTTCGGTAGCATTAACAAAAATCGATGCCGGTGTTAACGATCCTGTAATAATAACTGTTTTACTTTGAGCATTATCGGTAAAACTTACCTCGTCGCGATCGACAAAAACATCGGGCATGCCATTGTTTATGAAGTTTTCGGTTTCGGCAAAGTCCCAAACACTGCCGGCTTTGTTGCCATCCCATTCAATGTTTGTTGCTTGTCGGAGCGCCCTCACTTCGAGGAGAATTTTGTTGCCTTCGGTTTTGAGTTTAGCTGCTGTGCCCGTTATTCCTTCAAGAATTATATTGTCGGTTTGTCCTTCAATTTGACCTTGAATGGTGGCCAAGTGGTAAGTGCCTGCCGGTAACTTAGCTGTGCTGTCGCTTAAATGGGGCTT
>JAFGAF010000500.1 GCA_016933815.1 Prolixibacteraceae bacterium | reverse complement strand
TGTAACAGGAAAACCAGCAGAAGAAATACCTCAGGTTTGGGCTATTTACAAAGAAGTTCAGGATTATTACGATAAAGGGATGCGGGTTGACGATGACATCACCATCCTGTTCAGCGACGATAACTGGGGGAATATACGATACCTGCCAAAGAAAGAAGACCTAGGCCGTAAGGGAGGATATGGCATGTACTACCATTTCGATTATGTTGGCAATCCGGTGTCGTATAGGTGGTTGAATACTACACAAATCGAGCGGGTTTGGGAACAAATGAAATTGACCTATGAAAATGGTGTAAGAAATCTTTGGATAGTCAATGTTGGTGATATCAAACCGATGGAATTGCCCATCAGCTTTTTTATGGATTACGCATGGAACCCTGATGCCATACAAGCAAAAGATCTGCCCGACTATTATACAACTTGGGTGAAACAGCAATTTGGTGATTATTTCACTGCAGAGATTGCAGATCTACTGGCACTTTATACCAAATACAATGCACGGCGCACCCCTGAGATGTTGAAAGGCAACACTTATAGTGTAGAGAACTATCGTGAAGCCGATAGAATTGTTGAAGAATACAATAAACTGGCTGAGAGGAGCAGAAAGGTATATGATCAACTACCCGAAAGTCATAAAGCTGCTTTTTATCAACTGGTGCTTTCTCCTGTCGAAATATGCGCAAATATCAATGAAATGTATGTTGCTGCAGGCAAAAACAAGTACTATGCCGATCGTGGTGCGGCATCAGCCAATTACTATGCCGACAGGGTCAAAGAGTTGTTTGAAAAAGATGCAGAGTTAACCCGTGAGTTTCATCAACTTGAAAATGGAAAATGGAAACACATGATGTCGCAAACACACATTGGTTACACAAGTTGGGCACACCCACCTTTGAACACCATGCCAACTGTTTCTTATGTGCAGCTTAAAGATTCAGCCGAGTTGGGTTATTTGCTGGAATATGGTAAAAAACCCTATTGGGGATGGCTCGATGTGGAGGCTGATTGGAATTTTAGTCCCGATATGCCAGTTTTCGATCCTGTTAATAATCAAAGCTTTTATATTGATGTGATAAACCGTGGGAAGGAAGAGCTGAGCTATGCTTTAAAGGCTAAAAACGATTGGATAAAACTTTCTAAAACGGAAGGAACAACCCTTTACAACGAAAAAGTTTTTGTGAGTATCGACTGGGACAAAGCACCTAGCGGTATTGTAAATGGGGAGATCGTTATTTCCGGTACAGGAAATAAATATTCTATAAAGGTTTCTATTCGTAATAATTTGCCAGCTGTATCTGGTTTTGTTGAAAATAGTGGTGTTGTTGCTTTTGAAGCAACAAATTATACCCGTAAAACCGATTCGAAAAACATTCAATGGGTTGCAGTTCCCAATCTCGGACGTACACATTCATCAATAATAGCCGAACCGGTTACTGCACCAACCCAAAAACTCGACGAAAATTCGCCAAGGCTCGAATATGATTTTTCATTGTTCGATGCAGGTAATATTACCATTGAGACATTTTTATCGCCTACCCAGGATTTCAAAAAACAGGGAGGTTTAAAGTTTGCAGTTTCAATTGATGACGAAGTGCCTCAAGTTGTGAATATGAACGAAGGCGAAATAGTTCCCGACTACAAGTATGCCGACTGGTGGGAACAATCGGTTGGCGATCATATCAAGATTCGAAAATCGAATCATAAGATTAATAATGCGGGCAAGCACACGCTTAAAATTTGGATGATCGATTCCGGGATTGTATTTCAAAAATTTGTGATCGATGCCGGCGGTAAACGAAAATCATACCTGGGTACACCCGAAAGCAAGTTGACTCGAAGGTCAATCGAATGATTATTTGAGACATATGTAGAAAATTAAACCTAAAATTTGAAAATGAAACCTGCAAAACTGATTAGCCTTTTTTTAATCATGGCAAGCATATTGGGTGCGTTTTCTTGTGCAAACAAAAGCAAAAACGAACACTCCGATAAAATTGCAGTGGTAATTTCTACATTGAACAATCCATGGTTCGTGGTACTGGCCGAATCGGCTGCCGGAAGGGCAAAAGAATTGGGCTACCAGGCTCAGATCTTTGACTCGCAAAACGATCCGGCAAAAGAAGCCGAACACTTCGAAAACATTGTTGCCATGGGCTACATGGCCATCCTGTTTAACCCAACTGATGCCGATGGTTCGGTACTGAATGTAAAACGGGCAAAAGCTGCAGGAATACCAACTTTTTGCATGGACAGGGAGATCAATTCGCGCGATGCGGCCACAACACAACTGCTCTCCGATAATTTCACCGGATGTGTTAAGCTCGGTCAGTACTTTGTTCGAGAGTTGGATAAAAAAGGCAATTACGTCGAAATACTGGGATTGGTAGGTGACAACAATACTTGGAATCGCTCTAATGGTTTTCACAGTGTAGTCGACGAATTTCCGGATTTGAAAATGGTCGCACAGCAAAGTGCCGATTTTGACCGGAACAAAGCAATGGACGTAATGGAAACCATCATGCAGGCAAACCCCGATATCGATGCGGTATTTTGCGGAAACGATGCCATGGCGATGGGTGCCTACCAAGCCGTACTTGCTGCCGGAAAAGCAAGCAAGGTTAAAGTATTCGGTTTCGATGGGGCCGATGATGCCATTCAGGGGATTGCCGAAGGGAAAATTGCAGCAACTGTTATGCAGTTCCCGGTGCTTATGGCTCGTACTTCGGCCGAACTTGCCGATGAATACCTTAAAGGTGAGCGTGGTTTCAAAGCAAAAACCCCGGTTGAAGTAGTGCTGGTTACACCCGAAAACGTTCAAAATTACCTGCCTCAAAATTGAAACCTATGAACAAAACAGTGAAATACAGTATCGGGGTTTTGGCAGTTATTGCGCTGGTTAATTTTTCGCTCGACATACAAAAACTTGACAAGTACAAGGCTAGCCATACCGAAGTAAAATTCAATGCAAAAGAATTCGCCCTATATTTTTGGGATAACGAACTAAAAGATTGCACCGACAATGCTACGGATGTAAAAACCGCCATTCGGCAAATTCAGGTAAACCCCGGTCTGGCTTTCGAAAAATTCGGGCACAAATTGGGCATTTCAAAAACCTACTATTCAATATTAAAAGGCACCGGAATTATCGAATCGGTAGAAGATGAATGCCTGTTGGTACGTATCGATGAAAAAACACAGGTTGAACTGGCCACCGATTTCATTTTTGGCAATGCAATACGCGATGGTTCCGGAAAAGTAGACATCGACCAGTTCGTAAACATGACTGATTTCAACAACGTTTCGGTGGAATTGAACAAACTGGCCAAAGAGAAAGTCGTTGCCCGTTTAAAAAGGTCGGCTAAAGCCGGAATGAAAATCGAATTTGCCGGTGCTACCGAAATGAACGAAGATCATTTTGATGTAACAAAAATCCGGGTGATCCCGATAGCAGTAAAACGAACCGATGAATAATACAATCCTGAACATACCGGTTTTGGAGGTGAAAAATGTTTCCAAAGATTTTTCGGGGTTTTATGCCCTTGAGAATGTGGATTTGCAGGTTTTCCCCGGTGAAGTAACTGCCATCATTGGCGAAAACGGTGCCGGAAAATCAACCCTAATGAAAATTGTGTCGGGAGTCTACACCCAGTTTGAAGGTTCAGTTTTACTAAACGGGGAAAAAGTTGCTTTCAAAAACCCGAAAGATGCCGCCGAAAATGGAGTGGTAATAATCCATCAGGAATTAAACCTGATACCACACCTAAGCATTGCCGAAAACCTTTTTCTTGGACAAGAGTTATGCAATCAATTCGGTTTGCTCGATTACCCAAAAATGAACAAGAAAGCCACAGAACTGCTGGCAAGGCTTCAGCTCGATATTGCGCCTTCAACGCCTGTAAACCAACTGCGAGTAGGCCAGCAACAATTGGTCGAAATTGCGCGGGCTTTGTTGCTCGAACCGAAAGTGCTGATCATGGACGAACCCACTTCAGCCATAAGCGACCATGAGGTGGAACTGCTATTCAAAATCATTAGCAATATGAAAGCCAAAGGCGTAGCCATCATCTATATTTCGCACAAAATAAAAGAACTGTTTGAAATTGCTGACCGGTTTACGGTATTGCGTGATGGAAAGAATGCAGGCTCGGGAATGATGAAAGGCACTTCGCGCGACCAACTCATCCAGATGATGGTGGGCCGTGATTTAACGAATAGTTTCAATAAATGTGAAGCAAAACACGGAGCTGAAGTACTTCGAGTACAAAACCTAAGTTTCCAAAACCCGGAGTTTAGGAAAGATTTCCTCGTTAGCGATGTAAGTTTTACGCTCCACAAAGGCGAAGTATTGGGAATTGCAGGATTAATGGGTGCTGGCCGTACCGAAGTACTGGAAGCGATTTTTGGATTGGCACCCAAATATGTTACCGGAAAAATATGGATTGAAGGCAAAGAAGTTCAGATAAAAAGTGTTAGCGATGCCATAGCAGAAGGAATCGCTTTGGTTCCCGAAGACAGGAAACTACAAGGCTTGATCCTGAACATGGATGTGGAAAAAAACAGTACACTGGCCAGCCTCGGACAAGTTTCCAGGTTCAGTTTCATCAGTAAAAAGAAGGAAGCAGAGTTGAGCAACAAATACATCAAAAAGATGAACACCAAAGTTGCCTCGGTGAAAATGAGCGTAAAGAAACTAAGCGGTGGGAATCAGCAAAAAGTTGTTATTGCCAAGTGGCTGGCAACGAATCCAAAAATTTTATTGCTCGACGAGCCAACCCGCGGTATCGATGTAGGGGCCAAATCGGAGATATACAAATTGATAGGAGAATTGGCTGCACAAGGAATGGGTATTCTTGTAGTTTCTTCTGAACTGCCTGAAATATTGGCCATTTCAGACAATATCCTTGTTATGTCCGAATCTAAATTAACAGCAAAACTGGGTCGTGGGCAAGCCAGCGAAGAAGCGATCATGAAAGCAGCATTAATCGAAAAAGAATAAGGGTACAATGAATAATACACAACAGATCAAAACATACCTTGTCAAGTTCCAGTCAATCATTGCACTGATGCTTATGTGCATTGTGTTGAGTTTTCTTTCCGATCGGTTCTTAACCGGTGAAAATGCATGGAACGTTATGCGGCAAATTTCGGTCAATGTGGTTATATCGGTAGGGATGACCCTCGTTATCTTAACCGGAGGCATCGACCTTTCGGTAGGTTCGATCTTGGCTTTAGCCGGAGCTGTTACTGCCGGTATGTTAAAATTTGGGACTGAATTTACTGATGCAAACCTCTTCATTGGTTTTACCTTATTTGGTGCATTGCTTGGTGGAATAGTCGTTGGTGGGTTTTTAGGTTGGTTTAACGGACTTACCATAACCCGGTTTAAAGTACCGCCGTTTGTGGCGACCCTTGCAATGCTCACCATAGCAAGGGGGTTAACAATGCTTTGGACAGGTGGTTTTCCGATAACAAACCTCGGTAAAGATATGGCTTTTATCGGAACAGGATGGTTATTTGGCATACCAATGCCGGTATGGATTTCGGCCATTATTGTTTTGGCTGCTGTTATTTTAACCAAAAAAACTGTGCTCGGGCGGCATATTTATGCCATTGGCGGCAACGAAACTGCATCGCGCCTATCCGGGTTGAAAATAAACAAAGTAAAAATGATCGTGTATACCATTGCCGGTGCTTTGGCCGGAATTGGCGGCATCATTGTTTCTTCCCGGCTCGATTCGGCCCAACCCAATGCAGGTTTTGGTTTCGAACTCGACTCTATTGCCGCGGTGGTAATAGGGGGCACTTCACTTTCGGGAGGAAAAGGTACCATTATGGGAACGGTACAGGGGGCACTTATTATCGGGATACTTAACAACGGGCTGGTATTGCTCAACGTTTCCCCATTCTGGCAGCAGGTAATCAAAGGTTTTGTTATTCTGCTTGCCGTAATTATTGAAAAAACGAATTCGAAAAAAGAATTATAACCACAACGGATGAAATATTTGTATTTGATATTGATAATTGCTGTACTTGGTTTTTCAACTGTAAAAGTTTTAGCTGAAACCACATCGTCAAAACCAAGGATCATTAACATGACCGACCTGGGCGCCGACCCCGATGACATTCAGTCGATGGTGCGTTTCCTTGTGCAAAGCAATGAGTTTGAAACCGAAGGATTGATTGTTACAACGGGTTGTTGGAAGAAATCTCAGTCGAATATCAATATGCTTACCAATATTTTGAATGCCTACGGTCAGGTTGTTTACAATCTTCAGGTTCACGATCCTGAATTTCCAAGCTTAGAATACCTGAAGTCAATTTCGGCATTGGGACAAAAAGGCTATGGCATGGGCGATGTTGGTGACGGGAAAGACAGTCCTGGATCCGAACTAATTATTTCTGCTGTTGACAAAGACGATCCGCGCCCGGTTTGGATTTGTTTTTGGGGAGGTGGAAATACCCTTGCACAAGCACTTTGGAAAGTAAAGCATACACGTATCGAAGCCGAATTAAAAAAATTCGTAAGCAAAATTCGGGTTTATGATATACTTGGTCAGGACAATGCAGGAACCTGGATTGCCAAGAATTTCCCCGACATGTTGTACATCAGGGCTACAGCTGTTTATGGCTGGCAACCCCCAAAAAATGGCGATTATCAAAAGAACGATATTCAAAGTCATGGCCCCTTAGGAGCCGTTTACCCCGACACTAAATGGGAAACCGAAGGTGATACTCCGGCATTTCTGCATGTTTTTCCGAATGGGTTGAGTAACCCCGACGAAGTTTGGCAGGGCGGCTGGGGAGGTCGTTTCGATCGGACAAAAAAAGCCGGCATTCGTGGAATGTCGTGCATGGATGGCGAAGATAAGGTTTATGATACCTACTACATGTATGGCAACACTTCGGCTGGGTCAAGCGACATTAGCCGATGGTCAACTGCTTACAATAACGATTTTGCTGCACGCATGGACTGGACAATGAACAGCAACTATGCCGATGTCAACCATCATCCC
>JAFGAF010000066.1 GCA_016933815.1 Prolixibacteraceae bacterium | reverse complement strand
GTGGGTGCGCTCGATTCAATAGCCGACATTGTAGGCGCAGCAATTTGTTTAGATTATTTAAAGGTCGATAAAGTGATGTCGTCGCCCATTCAGTTGGGTGGAGGTACCGTAAAATGTGCGCATGGTATTATGCCGGTGCCGGCTCCTGCAACAGCATTAATTGTTGAAGGCATTCCGGTTAAAACAGGCTTGGTTCAACACGAGGCAACTACTCCAACCGGAGCGGCAATTTTGGTTGCAACGGTCAACGAGTTTTCCGAAACGCTTAATTTCAGTGTTAGCAAAACCGGCTACGGAATTGGTCAGCGCGATGTAAGCGAAGTGCCCAACGTGTTGCGTGTTTTCTTATCGGAAACCTCTAATGATGAGAACGATTGGGAACTTGTTGCATCAACAGTGCTTGAGTGCAATATCGACGATATGAACCCCGAACATTACGATTTTTTGTTTAAGCTTTTGTTCGAAGCTGGGGCAAGCGATGTTTGGCTCACTCCAATTATTATGAAAAAAATGCGGCCGGCAAACACTTTGTCGGTTTTATCAAACAACGATTTGACCGACAAACTCAAAACCATTGTTTTTGAACATACAACAACATTGGGTATTCGCCAATACAAGGTTGAAAAAACCATGTTGAAACGTGAGCTGGTTTCTGTTTCGACCCAATATGGCGCAGTTAAAGTGAAAGTTTGCCGTTTAAATGGCAGGGTAATCAGTTCAAAACCCGAAAATTCCGATTGCGAACGTTTGGCCAAACTACACAAACTACCCATTTCAATAATCGAAAATGAAGTAATTAAATTGCTGTAATGATGAGCATTGAAGAAATTTTGGATCATTATAAAAATGGTAGTCTCGAATTAACCGATGCTTTGCAGCAATTGTCTAATCGGGGAATCGACGAAATGGGCTTTGCCACTATCGATACCGAACGTTTGCGGCGCACCGGTATGCCCGAGGTGATTTATGCTTCGGGCAAAACCGTTGAACAGGTTGCCCAAATTGCCGAACGCATGTATAAAAATAGTATCGATATACTGGCAACGCGGGCAACACAACAAATGTTCGATGCCGTTAAAAAAGTGATTCCCGATGCCGAATACAACCATTTGGCCAAAACAATTACTTACAAGTTTAAGCATGAAGAAAAGGGGAGTGGTTACATTGCTGTGGTTGCTGCCGGAACATCCGATATGCCTGTTGCCGAAGAGGCTGTTGTTACCGCCCGGTTCTTGAACAACCGTGTCGAATCGGTTTACGATGTGGGGGTAGCAGGCATTCACCGTTTGTTCAATAAACTCGATTTAATTCGCAATGCTCGTGTTATTATAGTAGTTGCCGGAATGGAAGGTGCTTTGGCCAGTGTAGTGGGGGGCTTGGTCGATAAGCCTGTTATCGGAGTACCAACCAGTATCGGTTACGGTGCCAACTTTGGTGGCTTGTCGGCTTTGTTGTCAATGCTGAACAGTTGTGCCAGCGGTGTTTCAGTAGTAAATATCGATAACGGCTTTGGAGCTGCTTGTCAGGCTTCGTTAATCAATCATTTGAAATAATATCATTTAAATGAACGAGTTGACTATTTTACTTTTCTCGGCTGCATCGCTTGGATTTGTGCATACCTTGCTGGGCCCCGATCATTATTTGCCCTTTATTGTTTTGAGCAAAGCCCGAAAATGG
>JAFGAF010000065.1 GCA_016933815.1 Prolixibacteraceae bacterium | reverse complement strand
TTGGCCATTAAAAACCGTGTAAAAAGGGTTGTGTTTATTCATGGTGTTGGCAACGGCGTGCTCAAACAGGAAATTGCCAAAAGGCTCAGCTCAAAATATGCCCGTTTTCAGTTTCAGGACGCATCGTTTAAAGAATATGGTTTTGGAGCAACTATGGTAATTCTTCGCCGAAAATAATTACTTTTGCGCGCAAAGCAGGCCGTTCTGTCGCCACGTTTTTAGCGTGGAGGAAAGTCCGGGCAATACAGGGCATTTGGCTTCCGAAAGGGGAGATGTTCGTGAGGGCATGGTAGCGGAGAAGAAAATAACTTCCATGCTTTTGTATGGTAAAGGTGAGAAGGTGGGGTAAGAGCCCACCGGCAGCAATGGCAACATTGTTGGCCGTTCGCCCCCAAAGTTGCAAGACCAAATATATCCCGAGAGCTACGGCACATGGCTGCCCGCTGTGTTTTTTCAACGTGTTTGGAATGCTCGGGAGGGGTAGGTTGCTTAGATAAATGACAGAAGTTGCACTTTGGTGCAATACAGAACCCGGCTTATAAGCCTGCTTTTTTTTATATGATAAACGAACTGCTACATATTAACATTTCAAGGGGATTTTCTAATATAAGTCAATTCCTTATTGCTCTTATTATCTTTTCAGAATTCTAAAAACGTAGTGCTTTCATTTTCATTGGCCAATAGCTGGCCGGTGAAACCTTTATGAATTGTCTTATTTTATTATGTTCATTCTATTTTATAATGAAAGCATACATTGCTTATTTGAATCAACTTGTTCAGCATGTCGAGGACGAGTTTGTCGAGTTTCAATCGCAAATTAACTGGTATCATCCCTATAAATCGGGCGAATTGGACGAACGCCGTTCGGGTTTGTTCGAATCAATTGGCAAATTAACCGAGTGGCGTTTTGCCAACACAAAACCCTTTCTAAACAGCTTGTCGAAGGGCTGTCAATTGTGCGGAGAAGGGGAGTGGTCGTGCCTTTTTGTAACCGGTAAGTGCAATGCTAACTGCTTTTATTGCCCTGCAAAACAAGATACCGACGAAACCCCGCAAACCCAAAAGCTGCTGTTTGAACAACCTTCGGCTTATGTCGATTACATCAATCGGTTTGGTTTTAAGGGAGTTAGTTTTAGCGGTGGCGAACCTTTGTTGTTTTTCGATCGAACTTTGGAGTTTCTAAAACAGGTTAAGCAAAACTGCCCAAAGGTAGAACACGTTTGGATGTACACCAACGGCATATTGGCTTCCGACGATAAACTGAAAGCTTTGGGCGAGGCTGGTTTAGATGAAATACGTTTCGATTTGGGAGCGGTAAACTATAATCCCAAAGTGTTAAAGAATGCTGCAAAGTTCATTAAAAATGTTACCGTCGAAATTCCGGCAGTGCCCCACGAAAAGGAACAGTTGCTGAGCGTATTGCCTCTTTTGTGCGAATATGGCGTGAGTAACCTTAACCTTCATCAGTTGCGGCTTACCAAGTACAATGCACCCAAACTTTTACAACATGAATATACCATGTTGCATGGCGAACAGCCAACGGTAGCCGAGTCGGAAATAACGGCACTCGAAATAATGGCTTTTGTTGCCAGCGAAGGCTTGCCAATTGGGGTGAATTATTGCAATTTTCAGTTTAAAAATCGTTTTCAGAAAGCGGGTTTCAGGCATAAAATGGCCGAAATATTAAAGTTGGAAAACGAAGAAATTACCCAAAACGGTTTCTTGCGCACCATTGAAGCCGATGGTGTAGCTGTTAGCTTAAAACAATTAATCGAAAACAAAGCTGCTTTTTCTACAGTAACGATTAAATATTCAGGCAGGGTAATTGAAAACCTTACAAACGATCAAATGCAGCGTACATTCGACTTAAACGGTATATCTTATTGTATCGACGAAGGATTGGCTGCTTTGCCAATAGTGTTAACTTGTTCCGAAGTTGATGAATTTATTGACATGGTGAATAATAATGGAAAAAAGATTCCAAGTATGCCTCAATTATTTGAAGCATGGCAACACGAATTTATTGAGCAAGGTTTGAGAGCGTTTTGTTGAAAAACGCTAGTTCTGCATCCACTTTTTTAATTTATAGTGCTCGGCAATTTGAAACCTTTCTTCGTCGGGTAAGGCTTTCATGTACATTTTCCAGCCCGGGCAAAAGTTAATGTGCCAGCGCCAAAAGCGGCCGCCAAACGATTTGGGTTTTTCGTCGTATTTTGCCCTCATTGGGCAGTTTGCACAATTGTTTTGTTGTTCGCTCATAATTTTTGTTTTTATACTTAATAAATACTTGTTGTTTTTTGATCTGAATAATCAAAACGATTGGTAATCATTTCAATAATTTCATTCGAACTCGATTCAATGGGTTTGTTGCTCACATTAATTACAGTAAAGCCACCTTTTTCGAAAATACGGTCGGCATACCTTATTTCATCGTTGATCATTCGTTTATCAACGTAGCTGGTGTTGCTTTCGTTATTAATGCCAACAAGGCGCTTCATTCGATGGGATGTAAGTTGTACCTGCGAAATTTTTAAACCAAATACCCTTTTGGGATCAACTTCGAAAAGCTGGCGTGGTGGGTCGATACCCAAAACCAATGGTACGTTTGCAACACGCCAACCCAGCATCGACATATAAATGCTAAGCGGGGTTTTGCCGGCACGAGAAACGCCGGTAAGTATAATGTCGGCTTCGCGAAGGTTCTCGGGGTTTACACCATCGTCGGCACCCAGGGTATATTCAATGGCCGATATGCGGTCGAAATATTTCTCGTTACTTTTTCGGTAAAGCCCGGGTTCGCTAATCGATTTCATGCCCAAATCGTTCTCGATGTAGTTGGCCAATGGCCCCATATAGTCGAATTCGGGAATATTGTTTGCCCGGCAAGCTTCCGAAAGTGTTTGTCTTATATCGGCACAAACCATGGTGTGAATTATCACAGCATCATTCATTTTAGCTTGTTGTACAACATCTTGTGCTTCTTCGGCAGTAAGTATGTTCGGATATAAATCGACACTTATATTGTTTTGAGGGTATTGAGCCAATAGCGATTGTACCATGCTGTGGCCACTTAAACAACGGCCGCCCGAAACAATAAAAAATTTCTTATATTCCTTATTATTAAATGTTTCCATAATTATTTCAATGTTTTTTTGCCATACAAAAACGGTCATCAATTTAACAAGAAAATTGATAATCACTTGCTTAATTCGATATGATTTTTTTTATGGTTTTTTTTTGTCATACTATTTGCAGAAAAGAAAAGAACATCTATATTTGCAACGCCTTTGAAAACAAGGCAAGCTCTTAAAAATATTGAAAATAATACAAGAAAATTGGTGCGGTAGTTCAGTTGGTTAGAATATCGGCCTGTCACGCCGAGGGTCGCGGGTTCGAGTCCCGTCCGCACCGCTAATTTTCAAGACACTTTTTTAATAAAGGTGCGGTAGTTCAGTTGGTTAGAATATCGGCCTGTCACGCCGAGGGTCGCGGGTTCGAGTCCCGTCCGCACCGCCAACAAGGTTGTTTCTGTTCAGAAGCAACCTTTTTTTATTTTTATAACTCTGCTTATTCACCCAACTCAATGTTTAATTTGGGGCTTTTTAACAAGTTGTTTCGGTATTCGCGTGGCGAGTAGCCAGTTGTTTTTTTGAAAACACGGGTAAAATGTGCTGCTTCGTTAAAACCGCATTGGTACATAATTTCGGCTATGTTGCTATGCTTATCGGTTAAAAGCGAACATGCTTTTTGAATACGGTATTCGTTTAGAAATGTAATAAATGGTTTTCCTGTAATTTTTTTGAAGAAGCGACTGAACGAAGTTTCGGTAAGTCCGCAAATCGAAGCAATTTCGCTAAGTTGTATGGTGCGGTGGTAGTTTCGGGCCACAAAGGCTGTTATTTGCTTTACCCTGTTGTAGGAATTGCTGTGCTGTTCGTAGTTGATGGCATTGGCATTCAGTAGCTCGTATTCGTGGGTACGGGCCATCAAGCTTATAACTGAAATCAATTCCAATAAACGCTCGTCGGGTGGTAACGAGGCTATAGATTCAATGCGGGTTTCGATGTTTTTTTTAAATTTTGTTGAAAATTGTATGCCATGTTGTGCGCGCTGTAACAAGTTTTTAATGTAATTCAGTTCGCTGAATGCTGAAATTCTTTCTTCTAAAAACGTTTTACTCATTTGAATAACAACTGCAATGTTGTTGTCGTAATCGTAATTGCCCATGTTGGCATGTGGTATGTTGGGGCCTATCATCAGTAAAGTTCCATCGGTATAGCGGGTGTAGTGGCTGCCAACATGCTGTTCCGAACTTCCGTTTTTGATGTAAACAATTTCATACTCGGGATGCAAGTGCCAAAATGGCTCGGTTGCTCCGTATAAACCGTGCGAAAGAAAAAATGATGTGCCCGGTGTGGGTTGTATTGTTTCGAGTATTGGTTTCATTAGAGCAAAAATAAATCAAAAACATGACAATTAAAGGCAAAATAATCACAATAAGTAGCTGTATTTTTGAATTCGTTAATGATTAACCTGTTCTCGATATATAACATCCAAGTTTAAGAGGGTTTAAAAAGAGGGATGTATTATTATTAGTTGTAGTAAGTTTAGCATCTGTTGTATCGTTTTTTACAATGCTAAAATTTGATTTTAAGTATAGGATTATAAAGGCTTGCATATTTTTGTAAGCCTTTTTTCAATTTACGTGCTTATCGAATGAAGTTGTTGAACAATTCCGTGTCATCGTCTTTTTTTATCCAAACATTGCTTTTTTGGGGTTTAAGCAGTACTTCATCGATACAAATATGTTGTCCCATTACGTCGAGCCGGTATTTGTAATTGGGCTTAATGTGAATATTGTGCTGTACTTGCTGCCATAAATTATAATAATTGTAAGCTTGAAGTGTGTTTAGTTGAATTGTGTCGGATTGTTCGTTATTTGTATGTTGTTCAACAAGTTGTATTTTATATGTTGTTTGTCTTTTTGAAGTTGTTTGTACCCAAAACGACAGGTTGTAGTTTCCCTGAATGCCTAATTCTGATAAGTTTTCGTCAAAAATTGTTGCAGTTTTCTTTTTCTCGTATAAGGCGCCTTTGCCTGCAAAAGTGTTTTTCGAAGATTCAGTGTCGAAGCTTAGATACATGATTCTTCTTAAGGCAACATCTGCTTTAATACTGTCGTTCCCTTTAAGTATCGAAATTGTTTGTTCGGAATAGTCTAACCAATTTTTATGGCTTTCTTTTAATGTATTTACATCAAGCAGGGCAAAATTGGTGTTATTGTAAATGAATAAGTGTTTCGCGTGTTTTAAGAGTTGTTCTTCGCTTTGGTTGAGTTTGTTTTTTAAATACATGATCAACAGTGGTTTGTCGTTCATGTCGTCGAGGCGCGATTTTTTGATGCTTGACTCAGAAAGTAGCTGAATGCTGCTAAGTTTTTGTTCAGTAGGGGTTTGTGTTTCGGCGCTCTGTACAAGGGGGATGCCTGTGTTGTATGACCACTTCATTGCTTGTTTTAATAAATGTATCGATGTGGTGTCGGAGACTGAATTGTTGCTTGTAGCATAAGAAAAAGGCATTGCGAAAATTGCCTGAAAGTAGGAGGTGTCGAGTTGATATTGTTGAATGAGCTCTTTTTCATTTTCATTCGGCTTGTTAAAAATTGAATTTGTTATGAGTTGTTTGGGGAAACTTTTTTTTGCGTTAATTGCAGCATCGATTGTCCAAAACATAATTACGAACGACAAAAACAAAACAGGAAATTTTACAAAACCTTTGGCTTTCATTTTAATATAAAGGTTGTAAAAAAATATGGCAGTATAAATTGTAAATACGTAATAAAAAATCCACGAGAAACGCCCCGGATAACTGATTCTTCCTATTTGAGGTAACCAGTCGAGCAAAAATTTTAATTGAATTTTCACAGGCCAACCAATAATTTTAAAAGGAAAGCACATCGAAAAAAGCAAAACCAAAAAGGCAGCCAACAAAAAGCCATTCATTTCATTGTCGATGTATAAACTGATGTTCTTTTTTTTGGTAACAAGGTTGTGGAAAAAGGCAAAAATCATCGATAAGGCAAGCAAGGTGGCAGGTAAACCCACATAAGCCCTGCCTTCGAAACTATAATTTAAATTAATCAGGTTTTGAATGAGATTTCTTAACTCGGGGGCATTGGGCATAAATATGCTGAACGGACTTGCATGATGGGTCAAAAACGACCATGAATTATTGTCGTAAGTATTTGATTGTGTAGTGAAATGATTGATGATTGCGATTACTGTGATTGGAATTAATGCAACTCCGAAAAGTATTAATAATTTTCGGTAATACTGTTTGAGGTTTCCCCATTGAATAATGAGCTCAGAGATGATCATTGTAAATAAGAACGAGGAATAAAAACCAACATAATACTTATTGGTGAATCCGCCAATAAAGCCCGATAAAATCAGCAGTGAGCCCCATAGCCAGCTTTTGTCGCTTTTTTGATACCTGATTAGCAAGTACCAGAACATGGGTATGAATGCAATGTAGGCCATTGTTGGCGATTGGCTTATATAGGCTAGTTGGGGCGACAAAAAAATGACAATTAGCGAGATGACAATAGAATACCAAATTGGCAATTTATAATGTCTTAAAATTAGGAATATAAAAGGGGCAGCCAGCAAAAGCGATAACAGTAGCGACAAATTGAATATGGCTACTCCAAAATCGGAAATGGGGCTGATTTTATCTGTTAAACGGCATGTGTTGTACAATAATGGTTGATTGTTGGTATTTTGTACATGGTTGCCATAAGGGTAATTGTCGCCATTAAAAATAAATCCTTTGTCGTGTTTAATGAACCACGAAATATTGAAATAGTTGTTGATGCTTTCGTTGCCATCAGAGAAGAGAAAGCTGTTGGGTTGCTTCAAAACCGGATGTAAGGTTAAGAATAGAATGACGAAAATTAACGCAATTAGGCTTAAAATTGCAGGTAAATTTCTTTTCATGTTCAATTCAATTTTTGTTAAATTATTTGTTTGAAGCAGCAAAAATGGTTACATCGTTGGCGTTAATTACATTTCCACAAAGAATAATCAGTCGTTCAATTACATTTCTGAACTCTCGGATATTTCCTGTCCAGTTAATTTTTTGTAATTCGGCAATGGCACCGTCGCTCAATTCTTTTGGAGGGATACCATATTCGTTGCATATTTGATCAATAAAGAAATTGCCCAAAACCGGAATATCATCGAGGCGCTCGTTTAACGAAGGTACTTTAATTACAATAACACTAATACGATGGTAAAGGTCTTCGCGAAAACGCCCCTCTTCAATTTCTTTTTGCAGATCCTTATTGGTAGCTGCAACTACCCGAACATTAACCTTAATTGCCTTGTCGCCGCCAACCCGGGTAATAATATTTTCTTGCAAAGCCCTAAGAACTTTTGCTTGTGCCGATAAGCTCATGTCGCCAATCTCGTCGAGAAAAAGTGTACCGCCTTCGGCTTGTTCAAATTTTCCTTTTCGTTGTTTAATTGCCGAAGTGAATGCTCCCTTTTCGTGTCCAAATAGTTCGCTTTCAATTAATTCGGAAGGTATTGCAGCGCAATTAACTTCAATGAAAGGGCCTTGAGCTCGGTTGCTTAAATCGTGCAGTCGACGTGCAATTAATTCTTTTCCTGAACCGTTTGCACCCGTAATGAGCACTTTAGCATCGGTTGGAGCTACTTTGTCGCTTATGTCGAGTATGTTTCTAATTGCATCCGAACTTCCAATAATTTCGTATTTCTGGCTCACCTTTTTGCGCAGTGTTTTTGTTTCGGTAACCAGGTTCGATTTGTCGAGGGCATTGCGAATGGTGATCAAAAGGCGGTTAAGGTCGAGTGGCTTTTCAATAAAATCGTAGGCTCCTTTTTTAATGGCTTCAACGGCAGTGTCGATATTGCCGTGCCCCGAAATCATTACTACCGGTGCATCGGGTTGCTTCTCAGTTATTTGAGGAAGAAGCTCTAAGCCATCGGTGTCGGGCATTTTAATATCGCACAATATTATATTGTATTCGTTATTTTTAATGAGTTGCAAGGCTACTGCTGCATTTTCGGCCAAATCGACCTGATATTTTTCGTACTCAAGTATTTCTTTTAGGGTGTTTCTGATGGCCCTTTCGTCGTCAATTACTAATATTTTTGACATAACTTCTATTTTATATTAACCGAGAAGGTGTAAATGTATTCGTTTGTAAAAAAAGTAAAATTAGTTATTAAAACCATATTCGCCAATGTGCAAATGAACTATTCTGAGGCAAAGCGATGGCGTTATGCAAAAATAGCTTATTTTTGAACTTTCAACAGAAATGATCGCATGTTAAACCGACAACTTTACATTCAGCGCAGGTCGATATTAAAAGAGACCATAAAAAAAGGTATAATTCTTTTTCTGGGCAATGAAGATTCGCCAATGAATTATCCCGATAATCCATACCCTTTCAGGCAGCACAGTTCTTTTTTGTACTATTTTGGTATAAATAGGCCATCGTTAACGGCATTGATCGATATTGACAACGGACTCGAAATCATTTTTGGCGATGAATACTCGATGGACGATATCGTTTGGATGGGCAACAAACCTACTATTGCCGAATTGGCCGAGAAGGTTGGTGTTTTTGAAGTATTGCCAACAGTAAAACTTTTTACAATATTGCGCGAAGCCAATGCTGCTGGGCGAAATATTGAGTTTTTACCGCCATATCGGCCCGAAAACAAAATCAAGTTGCTGCGTTTGTTGAATATACGCCCCGATCAGTTTAACCTTAAAGCCTCCGAAGCTTTGGTGAAAGCTGTTATTGCACAGCGCGAAATTAAATGCGAAGAAGAAATTGCTGAAATTGATAAGGCCGTTAATTGGTCGGTCGATATGCATGTTGCTGCTATGCAATATGCTCGCCCGGGCATGAAAGAAGCCGAAATTGCTGCAAAAGTAACACAAATTGCCCTCGAGCGTGAAGGTTATCTTTCGTTTCCGGTAATTGCAACAATTAAAGGCGAGGTGCTTCATAATCATTATCATGGTAATGTTATGAAAAAGGGGCAGCTCTTTTTGCTCGATTGTGGGGCCGAAACGCCCAATGGTTATGCCGGCGATTTAACCAGTACTTTTCCGGTTTCGGCAAAATTTAGCCGAAAACAAGCCGAAATTTATCAGTTGGTGCTCGATGCTCATTATGCTGCGGTTAAGATGCTTAAGCCGGGTATTGCTTTTCGTGAGGTGCATTTCGAGGCTGCCCGAGTTATTTTTGACGGCCTCAAAGCACTTGGTATTACCAAAGGCAACACTGCCGAAGCTGTTTCCGAAGGGGCCCATGCAATGTTTTTTCCTACAGGTTTGGGGCATATGATGGGACTCGATGTGCACGATATGGAAGATTTGGGCGAGCTTAATGTTGGCTACAATCCCGGTGAAACTAAAAGTACGCAGTTTGGACTGAAATCGTTACGATTGGCCAAAGAACTGAAAGCAGGCCATGTGCTTACTGTTGAACCCGGTATTTATTTCATTCCTGAATTAATAAAAATGTGGAAAACCGAAAAACGGTTCGAGCAATTTATTAACTACAATGCTTTACGCCCGTATATGAATTTTGGCGGCGTACGTATTGAACAGGATTACCTGATTACCCGAAAAAGTTCTCGTTTGCTTGGTCGTAAAAAACCAATGGAAATAGCTGAAATTGAGGCAATACGCTCCTGATTATTTCTCAAGCATTGGTTCAAGTATCATGTAAAGTTCGGCACGTTGTGCATAACTCATGTTGTTAATGCGTGCCCTGTGCGATCCGTCGGGTAATACAAAACGAACAGCTTTGCACTTTTTCTTTGGGACTATGCCTCCGGCTGTCCATGGATCGTTTTCACCGTAAATCAGAATCATGTTTTCGCCACCCTTCTGAATTGTTTTTTCAATAAATTTCGATGTTTTTTTCGAATATTTAAACGAAGGTTCGCCCGAAAGAAATACTTCGGGTATATAGCCCTTTGCACTTTGAATGCTTAAATGTTTGCTTAAAGGTTGGGTGTTGTATCCGTAATATCCAAATTCTTTAACTGCCTGAATAAAAAAAGCTTTTATGGGCTCGGTGCCTTCAATCGAAAAATAATCGGGGCCACTAACATTTATCAGGTGGTTAAAAAGGTTTCTGTAATGTACCGTGTCCGCAGGTATTTTGTCACAATCGGATCCCCATTGCCAAAATGCAAATGAGTATTCCAAAACACAATAGTCGAGAACGGCATCGTTTGTTATCGAATAGGTGTAGTTGTTGGCTTCGATGAGGCTATCGAGCAAAGGTTGAATGAGCTCGCGGTTTTCAAGTACGTTTAGTTGAAAATCGAGAACTCTCTGACGGCAGGTTTCATTGCCGGCTTCGTTGGCTATAAATTCCTGCATGCGCTTGTCTTCAACAGCAAAGTTAACAGGCGCAACATAAGGTATCCACACGTCAACTGCATTGGGGTAGAAGGCTTTGTACGCAATTGTGTTTTGGCCGCCTTTGCTAATTCCGGTGGCAATCCATTTATTGTTGTTGGTATAAATTTTCTTAAAAAGTTGCTGTATTTTGTATAAATCGTGGCAGGCATTTTCAATAGTAAGGTAATCCCAATTGTTGTTTTCGGGTACCGATTTGCCAAAGTAGCGGTGTTCAACCACTATTTGGTTGGCTTGAAGTATTTCGCTAAGTTCGTTAATGTAGCTGCTTTTACCGGCATAGTCGGCTTTGTAGCCTTCGGTTACAAAAATAACCGGACTGTATTTGTTAAAGTCAGACAGGAACACTCTTTGTGCAAATTTGCCTGCTGCAGGGTTGCTGTGATCGAGTTGTTGTTCGATCATTATTTCGTAAGCTTCAGCAAAAAACTGATGATGATCGATTTTTGTAACGCTAACAACCCCCGGTAATTGTTCAATGCGCAATTGTAGTTCGCTGCTTTGGGCTAATACTGCCGATTCTACAAACAGAAACATGGCAACTGCCAGCATTAATTTGCTTATTAAGTGTTTCATTTGAATGTTTTTTAATAATGCTACAAGTTATAAAAAAACTTAAAATATCAATAAAAAACCCTGCTAAATTAAATATTCAGCAGGGCAGAATGTGTTTGATAAAAATTGGTTTATTGAATTGATTAGTTGACTTTTGATTTTGACTCGATAAAAGCCCTGAATGCATTGAGGTTGGTAAGTTTGTTGATGTCATTGTTTTTAAGGTTCAGTTCAAATTCACTTTCAAAATAATGAACAAGCAATTTATGGTCGTATTCATCGAGATATAAATCGTCGAGCGATTCGGCTTTTTTAATGTATTTTGGTTTAACGCCTACGTTGCGAAGTACTTTGTAAAGCTTTCTTTCGTGTGTGTTTACCGTGTTGTTCCTCATAAATGTGTATTTAATATTGTGCTCAAATTTTGAAAAAAATATCGAATTGTTCAAATATTTGAGATTGTTTTTGAGTACTGTTCCGGTTTTTATTTGTTAGTGATCTGATTTTGTGTTTATTGTATTATTGACAGTTTTTTTCCAATTCGGACAAAAGCATCGACGGCTTTTTCAATCTGGCCAGTTGTGTGTGCTGCCGAGAGTTGTACCCTTATGCGGGCTTTCCCTTGAGGTACAACCGGATATACAAAACCGATAACGTAAATACCTTCGCTTAAAAGCATATCGGCAAATTTTACGGCCAAAGGGGCATCGTAAATCATCACCGGAACAATTGCAGTATTGCCAGCTACCAAGTCGAAGCCGGCTGCCTCCATTTGTTGTCTGAAAAGTGTGGCATTTTGCATGGTTCTTTCGCGCAATTCGGTCGATTTTGAAAGTAAATCGAGCACCTTAAGGCTTGCACCTACAGTGGCCGGCGACAGTGTGTTTGAGAACAAATAAGGTCGTGAGCGTTGGCGCAACATTTCGATAATTTCTTTACGGCCCGAAGTAAATCCGCCGTTTCCGCCACCCAAGGCTTTTCCAAATGTCGAGGTAATAATATCTACGCGGTTCATAACACCACAATGTTCGTGTGTGCCTCGTCCGTGTTCTCCAATGTAGCCGGTAGCGTGGCTGTCGTCAACCATAACAAGTGCATCGTATTTTTCGGCAAGGTTGCATATGTCGCTAAGTTTGGCAATATCGCCATCCATTGAAAAAACGCCGTCGCTTACTATTAACCTGTAAGTAGCTGACTGGCTATCAATCAGGCATTTTTCCAAATCATTCATGTTTGAATGTTTGTATCTGAACCTTTGAGCTTTACAAAGCCTTACCCCGTCGATAATTGATGCATGGTTCAATTCGTCGGAAATGATGGCGCTGTCGGAGTCGAGCAGGGGTTCAAAAACGCCGCCGTTGGCATCAAAAGCTGCACAATACAAAATGGTGTCGTCGGTACCTAAAAATTCCGATACTTTATCTTCCAATTCTTTATGAATGGCTTGTGTTCCGCAAATAAACCTTACGCTCGATAATCCAAAGCCCCATTCCTTAAGCGTATCGATGGCTGCATTTACAACTTCGGGGTGGTTGGCCAGTCCTAAATAATTGTTGGCACAAAAATTCAATACTTTTTGCTTGTGGTTTACTTCAATTTGAGCGCCTTGAGGGCTGGTAATTATTCGTTCGGTTTTGTACAAACCCTGGTTTTTGAGTGTTTCGAGCTTTTGGCTGAGGTCGGATTTCATTTTGCTGTACATAACTGAAGTTTTTAAGATTGTTCAAAGTTTAACGAAAAGCTGAAAGTGCTGCCTTTGCCCGGAGTGCTTTCGGCCCAAATACGGCCATTGTTGAGTATTACAAATTCGTAGCACAATACCAGCCCAAAACCTGTGCCTTTTTCGCCATGTGTGCCGGGTTTCGATTTGAAATTTTCAATTTTGAATAAGTTTTTTAAACTCTCTTCTTTAATGCCAATGCCTTTGTCGATTACTGAAATTATCATCTCATTGTTGGATTTTTGTGAAACCACTCTGATTTCCTGATCGGGGTCTGAATATTTTATGGCATTGGTTAATAAGTTTCGAAGTACTGTACTTATGGTGTTAAAATCGAAACAAGCAATATGCTCAGGTTTGCAATCAAACGTTATTTTTTGGTTTTTCTTTTCGGCCAATACCAAACACGATTTGTTAACATTTTCGAAAAGTTCACAAATAGGGTAGTGCTTTTGATTTATTTCGATGCGGTTTGTTTGTGTGCGTGCCCACGATAATAGGTTGTTCAGCAGTTCAATCGTATGTGTTGACGATTTTCGGAGGTTGATGATGAATTTTTCAAGTTTTTCGGGGGGCATGTTTTTGTATTCGGCTTCGAGGTATTCCAACAACTGGTTGATAGAGCTCATTGGGTTGTTCAAATCGTGCCCGATAATTGAGAAAAAACGATCTTTTGAGGCGTTCGATTCTTCGAGTAAAATGTTTTGCTGCTCAATTTGTTGTTTTTGCCTTTCTATTTCGGCAGTACGTTCTTTAACGTTTTTTTCAAGTAATATTTTGGCTTTGTGCAACGAGCGGTAACGTACCCTGTATGCAAAAGCAATACTAAAAACCAACAGTAAAATTGAAGCGATGTTAAAAAACAGCGTTTGATAAAAGGCAGGTTTTACAACAATCTTTAAACTTGAAATATTCTTCGATTCGATGCCATCGCGATTGCGTGTTTTTACTTTTAAATAATATGTGCCCGGGTTTAAATTGGTGTATTGTGCAAAATTTTTGGTGTAAGGGGTATAAATCCAATTTTTATCAAAACCTTCGAGTTGATAATAATAACAGTTCAAAAACGATGGCGAAAAGTCCATTGAAGAAAAATAAACGGTAAAAAGTTTTTGCTTTGATTTAACATGAATTGATGGGCTTGTTTCGATATTTTTTTCATAAAATTCATTGTTCGTGAAGGGGACTTCTTCGCCCATTACCGATAAGCCGGTGAATACAACCTGATTTACGTTTGTATCGATAAGTAAATGTGTGGGGTCGAAATAATTTATTCCAAATTGAGTACCTGCATACATTGTATTGTCATCGCTGTCGTAAAATGCCGAAGACTTATTTATTTGATTGCTTAAAAGCCCGTTGTGGGTATAGAATTTTATCGGATTGTGAAAGATGGAGTCGCTAACGGTTATTCCTGTTTGGGTGAAAAACCAGTGTTTCTTATTATTATCAATAAGCACGCTTTGTACAATGTCCGACGACAATCCTTTTTCTTGATTGATTACATCATATTTGTTGGTTTTTACATTGTAGCAAACGGCACCACCCCCCGAAGTCGATATCCAAAGAATGTTTTCATTTTCGATCGATAAATCGTTAATGCGGGCGTTTGGGAAAATTTCAGGTTTTTCGGTTGTCGAAAATTTTAGTGTTAAGCTGTCGGTTTCCAAGTTCAAACAGTAAAGGCCAATGCCAATATTTGCAATCCAAAGCAACGAGTCGGTTAGCTGCAGGTCGAAAATTGAATTTCGATATTGGTCGCTGGTATCGAAATCGATAGTTGATACTTTGTGGGTTTTTTTATCAACTTTTTTGAGACCGCTGCCCCAAGTGCCGCACCAAATGTATTTGTCGGTTTCGGCAATGGCAAAAACTGCGCTCCAGTCGGTCCAATCAAAGTCAATGTGTTTGAATTCTTCCGTTTCAGGGTTGAATTTTGCGATAAATTTTCCATCGGTACCAACCCAAATCATGCCCTCCGAATCGATATGTGTGCAAAGCAGAAAGTTGGTTTTCAGTCCTTTGCAGTTTTCGGTTGTGTATTGTTTGAAGCTTTGATCGATTTTGTTGTATTTTATGAGGCCATTTCCACGGCTGGCTATCCAAATGTTTCCCGATTTGTCTTTGGCAAATGATTGTGCATCGATGTTTTCGGTTGTTGTTTTGGTGCTTTTGCCTAAGTTGAGTTGTTTGAACATTTGTTTGTTCAGGTTTAACAGTGAAATGCCGTTGTTGCGATAGGCTACATAAAGCTTGTTTTTTGAGTCGATGTATAAAGAATTGATGGCATTTGATTGTATCGATGATATTTGGGTTTGATCTTTTTGGTAATGGTTTACTATTTCAAACTTATCGTTTAGCCTGTATAAGCCTTGCTCCCAACAGCCAATAAATATATTACCTTGTTCATCGTTAATCATATACGAAATTGAAGCATTATTCAAAAAGGTTTCATCTTTGAAAAGTTTGAGAGTATTGGTATTGGCTATTGTTTGGTAAAAGCGTCCAGTCCATGTGCAGGTTATTATTCGTCCATCGTTAAGTTCAATAATTCCACGGGTTGGGCCAAGTGCTGTTGTTGCTCCTTGTTGTTTTTCAGGTGAATAGAACGAGATTTTTCTCGATATTCCGTCAATTCGATATATTCCGTTGCTTTCGTAGTCAAAGCCAATCCAGATGTTGTTGTTCGAATCGCAAAATAGTGTTCTAATATTGGTGTTGTGTTTGTCGTAAGGGTTCAGTTGGTAATGAACAAACTCTTTGCTAGCTTTCGAGTAGCTGTAAATTCCATCTCCAATTGTACCAATCCATATTAACCCGTTTTGATCTTGTATAATTGATGAGATATTTCTTCCTGAAAATTTATTTTTTGAGCTGTTTGCTGATGGAAAGCGAATGAATGTGTTATTTTCCCTGTTGAAAAGATTAAGACCTCCATCGATGGTGCCAATCCATAAATCGCCCTCATTATCAATTAATAACGACTTGATGAAATTGCTCGATATTGAACTTGAATCGAGTGAATTGTGCATGTAATTTTTTGTTGAATAACCATCGAGGCGGTTGAGTCCGTTATTGGTACCAACCCATATGTACCCATAATTATCGCGCACAACAGCTTCAACAATATTATTGGTAAGTTTATTGTTTTCTTTTGTGAAATGAATAAATTCATCGTTAAACCCAAACGAGAATTTAACGATTAAGATTAGCATTATTGTTGTTATCGCTTTAAAAAACATTCAATTAGTTGAAATTTAACTGTTCAAAGAATATTGTCACAATTTACGGTTTTGAAAGTAATAAAACTGCATTTGAATTACAATAATTGTTGACAGGCATTTTTTCGATTCTATTTGATATTTTTATAAAAAAAATTCAATGCAAAATAATTACTTGTCGGGTTTAAAGAAAACACTAGGCCCCGGGATTTTAATGGCCGGAGCTGCCATAGGGGTATCGCATTTGGTTCAATCGACACGTGCCGGAGCCGATTATGGTTTTTCGCT
>JAFGAF010000499.1 GCA_016933815.1 Prolixibacteraceae bacterium | reverse complement strand
TTATGTTACCGATTCGATGTATTCGGTACGTTGGGAAGGACAACTTATCCCCAACGAAACGGGCAAACATCAATTTCATATTAAAAGTTACGATACCCGTCGCTTGTTCATCAATGGTGCCGAAGTGCCAATAATGATTGAAGGGAATGAAGCTTTTAGCGAATATGTTGAATTGGAAGCCGGCAAATCGTACAAATTTGTTGCCGAGGTACAGAATAAACAAACCGGTGCCGCCCGAATGATTGTTAATTGGAAAACACCTTCAGATTTTGCAACCGAGCAAGAACCTGTTGATAGGGAAAAAAGCATCGAAGTTTATTTGCCTGCAGGTAAATTATGGTACAACTTCTGGACAGGTGAGCAGTTTACAGGCGGCGAAAAAATAAACACAGCTGCGCCAATCGACATTATTCCGTTGTTTGTACCCGCCGGATCGATTATTCCAATGGGGCCTTTTGTGCAATATGCAACCGAAAAACCTGCCGATCAGATTGAGTTAAGAATTTATGCCGGTGCCAACGGAACGTTTGAATTGTACGAAGATGAAAACGATAATTACAATTACGAGAAAGGTATGTTCAGTACCATAAAATTTGAATGGAACGACCAGCAACGCGAACTTACCATTCACGACAAGGAAGGTGAATTTCAGGGAATGTTGCAAAGTCGCAAATTCAATATTGTACTGGTTGAAACCGGCAAGGGAAATGGCTTGGATATTTCGGAGCAAGTTGATCAAGGGTTGGTTTACAAGGGTACGAAAACGGTGGTAAAACTTTAAGTTTAGGGCGACAGGCGCTTTATCTTCCATCCGTCGATACTTTTTTGGTAGCAAATACGGTCGTGGAGGCGGTGAGGGCGCCCTTGCCAAAACTCTATGCGCGTTGGCTTTATGAGGTAGCCGCCCCAGTATTCAGGTCGGTCGATGTTTTTATTGAGCCATTTGGTTTTTTCGAGTTTCCACAATTCTTCAAGCGCTTCACGGTCGGGCAATTCGGCGCTTTGTCGCGATATAACCGCGCTTATCTGGCTTTCGTGTGGACGCGATTTAAAGTAAGTGTCGGAAATTTCGGGAGCTGCTTTATGGGCAATGCCTTCAATTTTAACTTGCCGCTCAAGCTCGGGCCAAAAAAAGTGAGCTGCAATTTTTGAATTAATCGAAAGGTCTTTCCCTTTGCGGCTTAAGTAATTGGTGAAAAAATACAAGCCATCTTTCTTAATAAACTTAAGCAAAACCGTGCGAACCGAAGGTTGTCCGTCGGTGTTTGCTGTTGCGATGGTCATGGCAGTGTATTCGTTACAATTTGCCGCTTTGGCCTCGTGTAACCATTTTTCGAGCTGAACAATCGGACTGGCATCAATCGAGTCCTTGTCTAAACGTGCTTTTGTGTATTCTTTTCTTATTGCCGAAAGATCCATCGTAGGTGTTTTTGGATTTAAATGACTACTGTTTCATTTTAAACAAGGCATTGTAATAAATGTTCTGCACTTGCGTTTCAAAAAAGAGAATATGTGCAATGAAGAATAAAATGAGCTTTGCCTTCGTTGTTAATCAATAAAAATAGTTCTATTTTTGAGCAACATTTTATTATAATAAAGCTATGACAGAACTTGTTCAAAATGATAATTCAACAAAAAAAATCGATAAAAAGAATATTCTAATCATCGTTTTATCGGTAATATTGCTTGCGGTTGTGGCAATGTTCATTGTTCAACGAACCGATCATTTAACCATAATTGAAGAACTTAACGTCGAAAAAGATTCCATTAAAGTTGAATTGCAACAAATGGTTGTGAACTACGATTCGCTAAAAACCGATAACGACGAGCTGAACAGCAATTTGTTGGTGACCCAAAATCAGATTAAAAACCTGCTTGTTGAGGTAGAACAAATAAAAAGAGCCAGTGTGCAGGAAATTACCGGTTATCGCAACCAAGTGAATACCTTGAAAAATGTGATGATGGACCTTTATCATCAAATCGACTCGTTGAACGAACGCAACAAATTGCTTTATGCCGAAAACCTCGAGGTTAAGCAAATGTATTCCGAAGAAAAAAACCGTAACGAAGAGCTCGTAAAGGAAAAAGAACAGTTGGAGCAAACCGTAAAAAAAGCACAAATACTCGAAGCGCTTGATTTACAAGGTACGGGCTTAAACCCACGCGACCGCGAAACCAACAAAGTGGCACGCACACAAAAATTGATGGTGAGTTTTACCTTGAGCAAAAACCTTACAGC
>JAFGAF010000498.1 GCA_016933815.1 Prolixibacteraceae bacterium | reverse complement strand
TCAATGTCGTTTAGTTAAGAAAAACGTCTGTATTGCTTAATTTTACTGGTATTTTGACTAAAAATAGTTCTTTGAAAAGTTTGTAATTTACTCCAAGTTGATTATTTTGTAAGGGTATATAGGGGGTAACCCAAGTATCAACAAAGAATCGGATTATCGGGAAACATTAACAGAACATATCGACTATGAAATTGACAGTGAGCAATTTGTCAGCCGTTTTAAAGACGGCGGTGAAGGGGTGTTTACCCGTAATCGAAAATTATCTATAAAAATCATAATCTTGTTGGTGCTCAAGTTTAAAACTTCCATACAACGCGAGTTGGACCGCTTTTTTAAAGAAGCTTCCCAAAGCGACTTCAACATAAGGGAAGTGACCAAGGGCGCATTCACACAGGCACGGGCAAAGTTAAAACCGGAGGCATTTAAGCGTTTGAACGAAATAGCAGTCAATACCTTTTACGACAGTGCAGAATATTACGTGTGGCACAACATGCGTTTGCTTGCCGTCGATGGCACGCGGCTCGTTTTGCCCAACCACCCCACGGTTGTCGAAGAATTTGGGTTGCACCAGTTTGGCCCAAAGGCCGACAGTCCCCGTTCACTTGCCATGGGGTCATTATTGTACGATCCATTAAACATGGTAACGATCGATTCACAAATAGACGCTTATGCTTCAAGCGAACGCGATTTGTTGATGAAACATTTGGACAAGGTCAATGCCGGCGACATGTTGTTGCTCGACCGTGGATACCCCAGTTTTTGGTTGCTGTTTTTGTTGAAGGCCAGGGGCATCGAGTTTTGTGTCCGTCTCAAGGAGGACTGGTGGCTAAAAGTGAAAGATTTCACCGAAAGCACCGACAAAGAGCGGATCGTAACATTTGCCCTACCCAAAAAAGACAGGGCCAAGCTGAAGGATTTCCCCCACATGCTGGATACCGAAATAACATGCCGTCTGGTGAAGGTAGAGTTGGAAAATGGTGAAAAAGAAATACTTTGCACTTCGTTGTTGGATACTGAAATATATTCCTACAATGATTTTGAACAATTGTATCATTACCGATGGAACGAAGAGGAAGCCTATAAGTTATTGAAAAGCCGCATCGAACTTGAAAACTTTTCGGGCAAAACGGCCAAGGCTGTGAAACAAGATTTCCATGCAAAAGTATTTTTAATGACGCTTTGTGCTGCCTATGCCCATCCTATTGAAAAAAAAGTAATTGAAGAATACGAAGCAGATCAGGACAGGAAGCACGACCAGAAGATCAACCGTACCAATGCACTGGCAACGACAATGGATATATTGGTGCCAACCTTTATCCGCAAGAAATACAAGGAAGCTTTGCAAGCCTTTGATCTGATCGTCGAAAACACGAGGGAAATTGTCAGGCCCGGGCGGAGCAATCCGAGAAACAAAAGGCAAAAAAAACCGTACTCGATGAATTACAAACGATTATAAATAATCACTAACTAAACGACATTG
>JAFGAF010000497.1 GCA_016933815.1 Prolixibacteraceae bacterium | reverse complement strand
TACCACAAAGGGCAATTGCTCGAAAATGGCTTCGCAGTTCAACAATGGTATGGCGAGCATGGCCTAATACTTACCCCCTACTACAACAGCAAAGTATTAATGCTTTGCAGCGACTTGTATCACGACATGGGTTTTATTAAAGGCTCTTTGCATTGGGCTTACGAAGCACAAACCAAATACAAACTTGCTCCAAACGTACTGCAACGCATTGTTACCGAAAACCTTATTTTAGGCAACTATAAAGTAGCCCAAAAATTCAACCATATTTTATCAAAATCAATTATTCACAAAAGCTGGACAGAGCAAATGCAAACTTACATCGACGGCGAAAAACCACTCGACACAAAACTTTCGAAATACGCTTCGATGCCCTTGCTCCGCAACGGATACTCCAACACGCAACACCCCGAACACGATTTGATTTACATTTTAACCGAACACCCCGAAAACAACATGGCACTCGAATACCTGCTTTTTCACGCCATGTTGCGCCACGACTTAGCCTTGGTTGCCCAATATGCAGTATTGCTCGAAACACAAAACTACACCCATATACCAAAGCACATTGAAGAAGCGCTAATTATGGCAAAAACAATAAAAAGCGACTTACAAGTTGATTTAAAAACGCTTAAAATAAGTGCCGAAACTCAAAAAAACTTTAACGATTTTACACGTATGCTCATGCAACACAAGCGCGAAAAAAACGTTACCCAAGCCGAGATCCAACAAAAACACGGAAACAGCTTTTGGTATTACATCACTTTTGTAAGCCCGATAAGCACCAAACGAAGTTTTAATGAATCAACCCTTTAATATGACAAAGAAAAAAGTTTACATAATCGAAATCATTATAGCTGCCCTACTCATTTTGGCTGTATCGGTTACATTATTAACACTTACTTCGTTGCCAAAAGAGTTTGATACATCGAATAATCAAGCTGAAATATTCCCCGATTATTCCAACATCACTGTTCCGATAAACATTGCACCCCTTAATTTCGAAATCAAACAAAACGGAAACAAGCACATAGCCGTATTTTCGAATAGCAACTACAGTTTTAAAGTAAAAAGCAAAAAAGGGCACATCAGTATTCCGGCACGCAAATGGAAAAAGTTAATCTCCAAAAACAATCCACAAAATTATTCTGTCGATATTTATACCAAAACCGACGATAAAACCTGGCACAAATACCCAAGCATTCAAAATACAATTTCGAACGACACCATCGACAGCCATATTGTTTTTCGCCATATCGATGCAGGCTACATACTTTGGGGCGACATGGGCATCTACCAACGCAATTTGGAAAACTTTAAAAAAACACCGGTATTGCTTAACAAA
The DNA here is from genome assembly GCA_016933815.1 of Prolixibacteraceae bacterium. Taxonomy (GTDB): domain Bacteria; phylum Bacteroidota; class Bacteroidia; order Bacteroidales; family Prolixibacteraceae; genus Roseimarinus. The sequence continues at coordinate 4,368 of JAFGAF010000497.1, read as the reverse complement.
ACTACCGATAACAATTGCATGAACTGCCATACCTTTTACAAAAACGATCCTTCGAAAATGTTGATCCACCTCAGGGGAGGCCCCAGCGGCACCTTGTTGTTCAACAATGGCGAAGTATCATTCATTAATACCAAAACCGACTACACCATGTCGGCAGGTGTTTATCCATCGTGGCATCCCAACGGAAATATTGTAGCATTTTCGGTAAACCTCATCAACCAAAAATTCCACACCGCAGGTACCGAGCAAATCAATGTTTACGACAGGGCATCGGACATTATCACTTATAATATCGATAAAAACGAAGTATCGACCAGCCCGCTGCTTTCGACCAAAAGCCTCGAAAACCTGCCCAACTGGTCGCCCGATGGCAAATACCTTTATTACATATCGAGCGATGCAAGCTCGCCCCAAATCAAAACCGAAGATGTAAAATACAGCTTATTGCGCATTGCCTACAACGAAACGAGCAACACCTGGGGCGAAACCGACACCCTACTACGTGCAGCCGACACCGGCAAATCGATATCGTTTCCCGAAGTATCGCCCGATGGTAAAAAGCTCATTTTTTGCATGGCCGATCATGGTTATTTTACCATACACCGCACCAGCAGCGATTTATACATTATGGATCTCGAAACCCTTGAATACAAAGCCATCGATATTGCCAATTCGGAATACACCGAAAGCTACCACTCGTGGTCGTCGAACAGTAAATGGTTCTTATTTGTAAGCAAACGTGTTGACGGGCTCTATTCAAATGTGTTTTTTAGCCACATTGATGAAAACGGAAATGTTTCGAAACCCTTTTTGATGCCGCAAAAACACAGCAGTTTTTACAAAAGTTCTACATTAAATTATAACCGGCCAACATTTATAAAAGAAAAAGTAAAAGCCCGCAGCTACCAACTTTCACAAAAAGCATTCAAGCGGGTAATCAATACTCATTTCGACGAGAAAGTGGATATTGATGCACTTTCGGGTGCAACGCAAATAAAAAATTGATTACTATATAATATTGTATAAGGCTTAATAGCCGCACGGTTCTTTGACATGTTGATATTTTTTGCTCTTAATTTATTTAAAACAACAGCTAATGTACGTGTAACAACATTATTACATTAATAACACAATTCACAGACCCACAACTGCTAAAATACTGATCTTTTGCATGTTCAATACATGTATCTAATTTATGATCAGCTAAAGTTGAAAAGAATGTTGAAAACTGATTAATTTTTTTTTGAATGAAATTTGGAAATTCAGGTTGAATAAATTACCTTCAACCCCTGATAATAGCAACCAAAAGAAATTATCAAACACTTACAATTAATAACTATAATTAATTAAATTATTGACACTATGAAAAAAATTTACTTAATCTTGATTGCATTCGTAGTAGCAATTGGTGCTACTGCACAAAAAGCAAATGTTGACATTAAAATTGCTCCTGCACCAACTATCGATGCTTATGAAGACGATGCTGCTTGGGCTTTGTTTGATGCTACTCCACTGGAAAAAAACTACGGTGAAGAACAACCATCAATCACTGCTGCTTGGTTCAAAGCTTATTACGATGAAGACAACATTTATGTTTTCCTTAGCGTAGAAGACGACGAACACCTTCCAGCATGGACTCAAGAAGGCATTGATGCACATTGGGAATGGGACAAACCAGAAATTTATTTCGATGTAAACGCTGTTTTAGTTGACGGTTTAGGTGCTAAAAATGCTGGCGACGGTCACTGGCAGTATGCTTCACCTTTCGAAGAAGACAAGTATGACACTCCTTACCTTGGTGGTGACATAGGCGAAACTGTAACTTGGTGCTACACTCGGGTTGGCGAAGGCTACACTGTTGAGTATCAATTCCCGCTTTCGAGCCTTACCAATGCCGATGGCGAAGTTTTGACTGCTGCTGATTTCGAAGCTCTTCCTGAAAAAATGGGTTTTGACGCAACAGTTATCGACCGCGACTCAGGTGACGACGCTCGCAAAAGGTTAGTATGGCAATGTAGCGTTGACGAAGCTTGGGGTAACATGGACGGTGCAGGTACGCTTACTTTCACTGGCGAAAGAGTTGGTTTCAACGACATTAAAGCTGCTAGCTTGAATGTATTCCCAAATCCTGTTCAAGACGTTTTAACTATCGACAACAGCTTCAATAAAGTGGTTATCACCAACATTATTGGCCAAGAAGTTAAAGTTATCGAAACTTCATCGAAAACTATCAATGTAAGCGACCTTACTAAAGGTGTTTATGTTGTTTCGACTTTCGAAAACGGCGTTCGCAACGGATATGCCAGAATTACTAAGAACTAATTAATAAGTTCAATACTTTAAGAGCAGCCATGGGCATTGAGCCCATGGCTGTTTTTTTATGCATTTTATTTTGCAAGCCCGTCTACTCAAATACTATCAAAATTATTAAACGATCGCAATTGTTTAATAATTCTGATCTAAAATTTTTCTAAATAATCTGATATTTAATTAACTAACAGTATGAAACAAGCATGCTAACTACTCTACAAAAAACATTTTTTGCATGCGGGTTCCATACGGCTTTAAAACAATCTATTGTCGTATGAAAAATCACTCATTTAATTTTTACCGAAGTATGGTAAGCAGTTTTGTTAAACCTGCTTTACCGGTACTTATGCTGTTTTTGCTGGCAGCAATGCAGGTTTCGGCCACACAGCAACAACGAAAAACCATTACCGGTACGGTTTACGAAGCCGGAACAAACGAAAGCCTGCCGGGTGCCACTATTCTCGAAAAAGGCACCAGCAACGGAACCATAACCGATGTTGATGGCAAATTCACCTTAACTGTAAACGAAAACAGTGTTATTGTTGTATCGTACGTTTCGTACAAGTCGCAAGAAATATCAACCCTTGGCGTATCGAATTTCGACATTGTGCTCGAACCCGATGTAGTTGGAGTTGAAGACGTTGTAGTAATTGGATACGGTACTGTTAAAAAAAGTGACCTCACCGGTGCGGTTGCATCAATTGCCGCCGACGATATTCGTTCGAACATAGGTTCGGGTGTTGATCAGGCATTGCAAGGCCGTACTGCTGGTGTAACCGTTACAGCCAACAGTGGTACACCGGGAGCATCGCCAACTGTTCGCATCAGAGGTATGGGTACCATTACCAATCCCAATCCGTTTTATGTAGTCGATGGTGTACCCATTTCGGCCGAATCGGTTGCCATGCTTAACCCGGGCGACATTGAATCGATGGAAGTATTGAAAGATGCTTCGGCTGCTGCTATTTATGGTGCTCGCGCAGCAAACGGCGTTATCCTGATTACTACCCGCCAAGCAAAAGCTGGCAAATCGTCGGTTTCGATCGATGCTTATTCGGGCATACAAACCGTTGCTAAAAAATACGATATTATGAATGCCGAAGACTGGATTACCTACAGGAATGCAGCCGGTCAACCTTGGCAAGACAGCTCTGCTGTTAATAATACCGATTGGCAGGACGAAGTTTTCCGTCAGGCTAAAGTAAACAACGTACAAGTATCGTTTTTGAACGGAACCGAAAAACTGAACAGCGCCATTATTGGCAGCTATTTCAAACAAGAAGGTATCATCAAAGGATCAGACTACGAGCGCTACACCATGCGTGTTAATACCTCGTCGAAAATTAAACCTTGGCTAACCATTGGCGAAAACATTGGTATCAGCCATTCAACACAAAACTCTATTCCCGAACAAAACGAATGGAGTTCGGTAGCGATCCAAACCCTTATTATGGACCCAACAACACCGGTTTACACCGAAGACGGCAACCATCATGGTTCGTTGAACAACAACATTACCAACCCGGTAGGTTTGATTGAGCGTAACCACAACATCATGAAAACCGACCAACTGTTGGGAAGTGCTTATATTGAAATCAAACCATTGCCATGGTTAACATTCAAATCGAGCATTGGTCTCGAAATGAACCAATACAATAACGAACAATTTACCCCAATTTTTTACGAATCGGTATCGGTAAACAGTTCGGCAACATCGTTGTTCAGGGGCGATTTCAAAATGAATACCCTGCTTACTGAACAATTGCTAACCTTGCAAAAATCGTTCAACAAACACAACGTTCAGTTTTTGATGGGTTATACCCGCCAAAACAGCACATACCGTTTAAATATGCGTCGTGTGAACGGTGTACCTCTAAGCCAGGATCTCTGGTTAATTTCAAACGGCGAATCGGCATCGTTACAATACGAAGATGTTGCCGGTTTGATGAACGTTCCGGGCGGATTGAGCGGTGTACCCTTCGATGCATCGATGATTTCGTACCTTGCACGCTTGATATACTCGTTCGACAATAAATACGATGTAACAGCATCGATACG
>JAFGAF010000496.1 GCA_016933815.1 Prolixibacteraceae bacterium | reverse complement strand
GACGAAAAATCGGACCATGGCCCTTGATTAATGCGGTAAGAATAAACCAACTTCTCACTTGGGGTTTCTTCCCACATATCTTTTCCGCTCCAGCTAAGCAAAGTGCTTCCCCGATAACTAACTTTCTCGGGGAAAAAATCGAATTGCGTGTTGGGCGGACGTTTATCGCGTTGGTATTTAACCACCCAAAAATCGGTAAAAGCCTCCTGTGGGGCAACACTGAACGGGAAAGCACGCCTTTTCCACTCACGCAACGAATGATTGATATACACTGCATTATCGGCAGTAACAATGTTGCCGCCCTCGCGGGTAATTTTAAAATGCGACGAAAAAATATCGGGAAACCAGTTTTTTCCATCGAACCAACAAATGTTCTGATTGGTAATGACCCACACGCTGCTGTCCGACTCTTCGTAAACACTGATAATGGTGTTGCTCGACAAACCTTCATCGATGGTGAAATTATCCCATTTTTGGCCATCGAAGCAAAAGAGGCCGTAAAATCGAGAACCTACCCACAATTTACGGCCGGGCGAACTGTACACAATATCGACATACTCGCCCAACTTTTCGAGCTCGGCATAACTGCTCCATCGGTTACCATCGTAACGATGCAAACGGCTGCCACCAAGCCACAGCGCTCCATCGGCACTTTGACCAATTCCGTAAACATTTTGCTGGCCAATTCCCATCGACGAAGCGTGGTGCTCCCACCGATGAACTTCGGCTCCGGGATTTACAAGTCTGATTACACCCGCCAATTGACCTTTATCGACCTGCCGATCGACACTGGCTCCAAACCACAACGAACCATCGGTCGATTCGAACACCGAGCGATAGTCGATTCCCCACGAAAGTTGAGGATGAAGTTCTTTTACCCACCTATTGTTTTTAAAATATGCCGTTGCAGCTATCCCGTTGTGACTACCGGCCACCCAAACCATTCCTTTCGAGGTATAAAAAAGCCGAACAGGGGCATCAATCAATCCGCTTTCGGGCCCGTACTTTATCCAGCCCCTGATGCTGTTAACCACCACCAAATTATCGGCACTTAAGAACCACTCTTGCTGTAAGTTATCTTTAAAACCAAAATTAAGGTTTTTATAAGTAATCCAACGGTTATCGCTCAAGTCGATACGGTAAACTTCGCCCATAATACCCAAAAGCCACATGCTTCCATCGGTCGATTCGAAAACCACAATGCGCGAAGTTGGCATCGGAAAGTTTGGCGCGGCATATATCTGCCATTGTTTATTTTTGTACACATACAGTTTTCCCAAACCACCAATCCAAATTGTTCCATCGGTCGATTGTATAATGCTCGTGTGAATTTCGTCGCCGCCAAAACTATCGCTCAGTTTAAAATATTGCCATCCGTTACGGGTTTCGCGAAAAATACCCGATTTATAATAGGCATTAACCAACCATTTATCGCCATTCGAAGCCGGCAGAAACGATTGCCGGTCGGCCAATTGGGTATTGGCCAGTTGAGTGGTAACTGTGTATCGGCCCAAGTGATGATTCGATACGTTATTGATGTTGTACGATAGTATTTTGCCACTGTTGCTTACCGAAAGAAAGATTTTCATTTCGTTGGGGCTTTCTTCGTGCACATCGTCAACAGCACCCATATTGCCATTAAAAAGCACATCGTTGGGCAAATAAACGTGGCCTATTCCGGCATGCGCATCTCGAAAACTATTGAGCCTTGCCCTGCTGCAATAAATGGTAAATTGTTGGTTTTTAATGTGCAACATTCCATTGCTTACGCCTACAATCAAACTACTGTCGGCCAATTCTTTAATTAAGTTTACGGCAATATTTTGGCCTTCGGCCGAAGGAAATATTTTGCGCCAAGTATTATCCTCGTAAACAAACAGGCCTAAGTCGCCTCCGGCATACATTTT
>JAFGAF010000495.1 GCA_016933815.1 Prolixibacteraceae bacterium | reverse complement strand
AGTTCTTTATCGGTACGATCAACATTTATACGGGCGTTATCGTGATTTCCCAAGGGAAGGTTGATGTAACCTTTGTCTTTTGTTGGCAGGTATTGCGCCATGTAGCTGTCCAGAAAAGCTTGAATATTGCCCAAACCCTGACGATCGAAGAAACTATGCCCTTCGGAAACGCCATTTAAAATTCGCCAGCTTTCCTTCTGTACCAAATCGTTGTAACCTTCGAACCAGTGGAAAAAATCGGTATGGAAAGCATTGTCGAGCGCATCGATTGGCCCCGACCATTCAGCCACCATAAACGATCCCGGATATTCGGCATCCATCAGTTTGCGTATATCTTGCCAAAAAAGTTTGGTTCCTTCGTCGCGAGAATTAAAAAACTGGTCGTTACCTTTTACATTGGCATTTTTAACCAAAGCACCTGCCATATCGGCCCTGAATCCATCGGCGCCCATATCCATCCAAAAACGTAGCACATTCTTTAATTCGTCTTGTAAAGCCTTAATATCAGGATGATCGATGGGCAGCATCCAAGGTTCTTCAGGATTTGTAAAACCAAAGTTCAGCGCGGGCTGACTCCAGTAAAAGTTGCGCATAAACTGGCCGTTACGGCTGCTATATCCTTTTATAAATGCATCGCTAAATTCTTTTGGCGGATTAATCCATGTATTGTCTGTCCAAATATACCAATTGGAATATTTGTTGGAATCTTGCTTTGCCGACTCTTGAAACCAAGGGTGATCGATAGAAGAATAACTGATCACCCAATCGAAAATAACCTTTATGCCACGTTTATGTGCCTCTTCGAACAAGCGCCGGGCATCGTCATTGGTGCCATAGCGCGGTGCTACCTTATAATAATCCGAAATATCGTAGCCGGCATCCCTGAAAGGCGATTCAAAAAAAGGATTCAGCCAAAGTGCCGTAACTCCCAAGCTTTTAATGTAATCGAGTTTTTCGATAATCCCGTTCAAATCGCCAATACCATCGCCATTGGTATCGTAATAAGTTTGTGGATAAATTTGATAAAACACAGCATTGTGTACCCAGTCGGGTGCCGCAGGAACTGTGCATTCACCAGTGATTTTCATTTCAGTTTCTTGTGTTTTTTGCGCACAATTACTCAGCAAAAACGCCAAAACTATGGCTGCAATAAATATTTTCAGATGGTTCATTTTAAATAGATTTATGTTTTGAAATTCAGGCAATAAAGGTAGGTAAGCTTTATTAAAGCAGAAAAAAACAACACCATCTATTATGTTTCAGATTACTTGCTTTTTTGTTTTTTTAAAGAATGTTTAGTGTGAAAAATGCTTGGCAAGTTAAATAACAGGAAAATATTTTTCTAAGAATGCTTTCAGCGAGCACACCCGAATGTCTTCTTTTATCAAAAAATCGTCAGACGAAGGCGTAATTACATAATTAACAGGCGATTTTAAATCTTCGAACGCATAAAATTACCCTTTGATAGCTGTGGCGAATTGGAATATTTTACTTCGGCCGTAGCAAAAACTGTGTAACTTTTGGCAAAATTTTTCCGTGAAATTCTAAAATTGCATTTTAAAATTTCACGGTAGATTGAATTTCCTTACCGTCAACTTATTTTACACCCAGTGTATGTTTTTTTTACAGACGAACTAGAAACGATTAAAACAACACCTGAATATCAACCACTTAATATTGTGGTATTGTGATTGTATAGGCAAAACAAAACAACAATAACGCACACACTAAAGGGGGTAGATATTATGCTACTAAAATTTGTGATACGAATCATACGGAAACGGCCATTCCTGAACTTGATAAAAGTTTTGGGGCTGGCATTGGGACTAAGCGGCATTCTTTTTATTGCCCTTTTCCTAAAAAATGAATTGACCTTCGACAGCTTTCATTCTAAAGCTGAACGCATTTATAGATTTACACTTACCGATCCTCGCTTTCTGAACGATAGCCATTTTGCACGTATTCCAAATGGAGAGCACATTCCTGATCTGGCTGCAAAATTTCCTGAAATTGAACAATTTGTAAGACTGGCACCCATCCGCGGAGGGGTAATGTTCTATAATGAGAAATACTACACGATCGATCAGGCATTTGAATGCGACAGTACTTTTTTTGAGGTTTTCGATGCCAATTTACTGGTTGGTGACAAAAAAACGATCTTGAATGCACCCGCATCTATGGTTGTAACAGAATCGTTCGCATCAAAAGTGTTTGGAACGGAAAACCCCATAGGCCAGATGATTTCTATTCCTGCCGGTCAGTTTTATGGCGAAAAAATCGACTTCACCATAAAGGGAGTGATGAAGGATTTTCCACAAAACAGCCATTTTCATCCCGAATTGATTACCTCACCGGCAAAAGGTGAAATCAACTGGTGGGCCTATGTTTATATGCTTTTGCACGAAAATGCCGATCCGCAAAAAATAACAGCTGCCTATCCCGAATATTTGGCAAATTCAACAAATCAACCCATTGAAAAGATCGAAACCAAGGCTTACTTGCAAAAGCTCACCGACATCCACCTTAAATCGGACAAACTACGCGAAATTGAAGCCAATGGCAACACAACCAATACTTTGGTATTAACAATTGCGGCCATTGTTTTATTGTTAATATCGATGAGCAACGTAGCCAGTTTAAACTTGGGGATGGCATGTTTCAACCTAAAATTCATGACTATCAATCGGGTTATGGGATCTTCGAAACAAATGAGCTTGGGCTATTTCATTTTTGAAAGCCTGCTGATAACAAGCACTGCTATTGTTTTTGTAATTGCCATTTCAATTCCGGTCAACAATTTCATTCTTGGTAATTACAACATAAACCTGTTGCACGGAAACACACAAATCAAGGTATTCATCCTAATCGGCTTTGTTTTTTTCGCACTTTTGGCGGGAATTCAGCCTGCACTAAAGCAACATTTTGAGAAAATGATTCCGGGACAAAATCGTTTAAAAACAAAGAACGTTTTCGTGAGTAAAGGCATTGTTATCGCGCAATTTACCTTTGCCATTGCGCTGATAGTTGCCGTGATAATTATTTCACGGCAAACAAAATATGCGCTCAACAATTCAATGGGCGTGCAACAAAACAACATCGTTTGCTTCGAATCGGCACATGCCAATGTACAGCAAAAATTCGAATTATTTAAGGTTGAACTATTGAAACACAATAGTATTGAATCGGTTTCGGCCATGATGGAGCCACCCGGTGGTGAAGCTAACGACATGTTCTCCTTTGAACTTGAGGGGCGCCCAAAATCCAACGACCAACAAGTGGAATACATTGGTGTATTCCCGTGCGATTATTCATTTGCAAATCTTTTCAACTTACAATTTTTAAGTGGTCGAAATTTTAATGCAGAAAATATCGACCGAGAAGGATCGGGTGAGTACATCATCAATGAAACTGCTCTGAAACACCTTAATTTCAACAACCCTGACGAGGCGATCGGAAAAAGCTTTAAGTTAATTTCACCTTCGCCGGGCATCGAAATTCCAGGCGGCAAAATTATTGGCGTAGTAAACGATTTTCACCTATCGAGTCTCAAAAAGAAAGTTGGTTCATTGGTTTTGTTCAAGCGCGACAGGCTTTGGCTCATCAACTTTGTAGTTGCTCACAAACCAGGCATGCGCGATGCCGCTCTTAACGACATAAAATTGGTTTGGGAAAAGCTTTTCCCCACATATCCGTTTGCTTACAACGATGTGGGTGCCTTGTACCGCAACGTATATAAAAGCGAATTGTTACAAGCCCGCCTGCTGAGCATTTTTACATTTATTTCGCTTTT
>JAFGAF010000494.1 GCA_016933815.1 Prolixibacteraceae bacterium | reverse complement strand
GCTTCCAATTTGATTGTTTAAATCGACAAAATACGTATGTGTTTGCACCGGCCCGGGTTTTTGACCTTGTTTGAAAATTCGAGCCCTTACAACGGTTGTTTCATCAATAACAATAGGCCCCGAAACAAGGGGTGAATTTTCATCGGGTTCGGCACCATTTAAAGTATAACGCACTACACCCCCAAATTTCGATTCAACATTTACTTGTATGGGTGTGTGAAAAATTCCGCCAAAGGGATGAAAAGTTGGCGAATTGTGCACAATATCGGCAAACGATGCACCAATATTTTGCTCTCCGGGACTTGGTTCGGTAAAAAACACCCAGTTTGCAGCGCCATCGGTTTCGCGCCCCATCGAAATGTTTGGTTCCTGAAAATAAAAGCTCAACGAATCGACAATTACTCCCGAAGGTGAAACCAGAGCCAACTCTTCGCCATCGGCCGAAAGCTTAAACGAAGCATGTTTTCCGGCATTCATTCCATCGGCCCAAATAAGCATATAACCATCAGGCTCAATTACATCATTTGTTTTGATCTGCCATTTATAAATATCTGAAATATTATCGGTAAGGTAGTAGTTGTTCAACGAAACAGGCTCATCGGTGCCGTTGTAAATTTCAATCCAGTCGGCACTTTCGTTGTAATCGGGGTCAACAATCCCGCCCGTATTCGAAGCCATAAATTCATTGATTACAATTTGAGCATTGGCCGAACCATTGAAAATTATAATTGCGATTACAATAAGCAACTCAACGTATTTTGCGCGGTGTTTCATAAAAACATTAGCTAATGAAAAATAAAATAACAAATTGCAAAAAAAGTAAGTATCACAAATTAAACGTTTCTTTTAATACTTCATTACATACAATGGCTGCAATGTATCAAATTAACATTTAAAGATCAAAAAATTGCAGCTTATGTAAAATGTTAACAGATGTTAAAATTATTTTTTATGCCCAACAGTTTTAATCATCTTTTATAGTGTTTTCAAGCATTTACTTTGCATCGTAATTAAAAACAAAAACAAATAATTTTAAAAAATATGAATGCTATGAAACAGACAATTTTTGCAACAACAATTTTATTGATTACTATCGTTAGTGCTTTTAATGCAAATGCACGCCAAGTAGTAACTGCAAACGAAAATTACACAATTAGTACCGATGCTTCAATCGATTTAAGCGTAAACTCAAGCAAAAGTTGGGTGATTGAATACGGCGAAAAACAAATTCAGGTTTACAAGCACGAAACAAAAAAAGGCGAAGAATACATTGTTCGCAACGAATATTTTGAAGTAATGTACGTAAATGATTCAAAGGGCTTTGGGGTTCGCGAGATTAAGAATAAACATGCCAAAGTTGCTTATCAAATCAACAGTGCTGTTATTTGTACTAAACAAATGGAACAGCAAGAAATTTTATCGCCGAAGAAACTGGACGAAGAAAAAGCACTGAATTACATTGCGTCGTTTGTGCCATTTTTATTGAACGAAAATTACAAGCATATTTTGAATTAACTAAAGGCTAATAGCAATAATATCGCATGTGTTGCCAGCTACTCATTTAGGGTAAGCTGGCAATGCTTTTTAGAGCCAGGTTGTAATCTCACCTTCAATATTGATCTGATAACCTAAGTTCGATTTAAAAGTTTCATATCGAACTCAGGTTAATACATCAAACTAAGCTTTGTAAGCACAGGCAATGCCCTGAATATTGTTATTGCAGCATCGGCATTGGTTTCAACAATAATAGTTGGAGTATAATAATATGCTGAGGGATGTATAGCCGATTTAAAAACGTTGCCTATTTTTAATCTTCGCAAATCGCTTTTAAATTTGCGCCTGACTTTTCCTTCATTTGAACCTTTCCAGTCATCCTGTACCACACACAATCTAATTCCACAGTCCAATTCAATCCAAAAATAAGCGGGTACAAGCGGAATGCTATCGGGCAAAGTGGCCATAGCGAGAGCTTCCTCAGGAGTTGCCGGTGCTTTTTTAACAACAATTGGTTCCTTTTGAAACGACGAATAAGACGCCACACTTTGAACAGGCCTCGAAAAAGAATTCAAATAAGCTGCAATTCTCAAACCCTTAAGAACAGGATCAATTTTAAAATCAACAACATTCGATTCGTACAAAACCACTCCCTTTAGTTTAAGCATCATTGAGCTATCGGGCAAATTCACCGATAATCCGATTGAATCGTACCTTGATAATTGCAACATTGATTGTTTAAAAGCCTCGGTTTTTACCAAAGGCTTCACAACCGGATTCGAAAATGAAGGGTTTATCGACAACATAAAAAGTGAATCGGATAAAGCTTTTTGATGCAATTGGTTCCGAAACCTAAGCGGCGACAAACTTGCAATAACCATTAAGTACGTAATTATGACCAAGGGCATTGCAACTAAAATATGCTTTTTGTTTAGCTTCATTTAAAATGCTTTATAATTAAATTGAATTTATTATTGCTTCAAAAAATGTACACTTTTGAACCTATCGAAAGCTTACTGTATGCAGCTTTCAAATCGTCATCGTTCATTCTTATGCAACCGTGTGTTACAGGCAAACCTAAGTAACGTTTCCACAATGTTCCGTGAATCATGTAACCTTGCCCCAAATACAAAGCATAATCGCCCAAAACTCCGTATTCAAACCTCGAATTATGATTTGGTGCCGGTACCGGAAGCCCCTCTTCAATAAAAGCCCAGTCGGGTTTTTTCCAAACCGGATTTGTTGTTTTGCTCCTAATTTTAAACTCTCCCTTTGGGGTTTTGAATAACCATTTTTCGTTTTCGTTTTTTTCGAGCAACATATAACTGCCTGTTGAACATTTGCCTTTTCGCACCAACTCTTTACCTTTGAACAAGTAAAATTCGTTGTGAGTACTGTTCACTATTAAATAGTGATTTTTGGGAATGAAAGCATCGAGTTTTTTGTTCAGGCGCTCAATGTTCAAATTTAATCGATACACCTCATGCTCAATCGTTTCGGGATTGTTTTCCATTCTTTCAGTTTGTACATTATTGGCTACAAACAAAACAATTTGCTGTACCCAAAACGGCAAAACAAAAACGGCAAAACAAGTGGTCATGATTAATAGTATGCCACTCAAAACGCGCTTCAACGAGCTTATTTTCTGTATTATAAAAAAACCGGCCATTACCTGTTTATTTTGATATAAAAATTTAAAGGCTTTACTGAGCCAACAATTATTACGGGTGTTCCAATTACAACCCGTGCATATAAATCATCCATGTCTGAGTCCGACAATGCAACACATCCCTGTGTCCAATCGGCTCCTTTACCTCCATGACCATGTAATTCAATTAAGCCGCCAATTTTTTTTCTTGCCGGAATTGATCCATTTAGCCTGTTTTTTTCAAATCTTTCCTTGTCGTTCTCGTTTGGATAATCGATCAACAAAGCTTTGTAAAACTTGGTCCTTCCATTTTGTTTTTTGTCAACAATCCGGTATTTTCCTTCGGGTGTCGCCAGGTCACCCTGATATTTTTTATTGACCATCCAATTTTCGCCTAATTCAATATCATAACTTTTAACAAGCACGCCATTCTTGTATAAAAAACAATTGCGGCCAAACTTGTCAACAATTACGCAGGTAACTTTTTGCTTTTTCGAATTGGAAATGCCCTCTTCCACTAAATTACTCCATGCCTGAAAATCGGCGAAATAAGCCTTGACTTTGTCGTGGCAGTATTGGTTACTTTTCAGCAAATACAACAAGGCAGCATTCAACTTTTCGATGCTTTTTTGATGATCGTTGTTTTCAGAAAGCAATAATGCTTCGCGATAAAGAATTGAAGTTTTGGTAAAACTTTTGCGAATTGATTCGGGCTGCGGAATCTTGTTGTAAAAAAGCTGATGAAGTTCTAATTCATTTTCAACACGCAATTTAGTTTGTTGAAATTCAGCTCTTAGATTACCCAAATTATTGTCACTTTTCAGACTGGCTTCTCCGGCCAAATCAACTGCTTTATCGGCCCATTGGTGGCACAAACTGTAATCCCGAACAATAAAAAACTTTTCGTTTTCGATATTCCAAAAAAACATGGTCGAATCGTATGCTGCTAGTGCCTTTTTATAATCTAAAGGGGCAAAACTATGCGCATTATTGTTTCGCGATTCAACAATTTGTTTGCGCACAATTGCAATCTGCTCTAACAAAGCATCGTTTTCATTTGACTTTTTTTGGTAAATAAAGAATAAAACAAGAAGTATTAAAAAGATAGGTATAAACAGAATATATTTTTTCATTGAAAAATTTAAAAACTAATGAATACAAATACAGAAACTGCCCGAGAATTGTCATTTATACAATCCGTACGAACAGCTTCTGTATTTAACTACCTGTCGTGTAATTATTTCCTGTTTCTTGAATTGAACTTGCTGATTACTTCTTCCAACTCGGTTTTGATTGAAGTTATTTGGGCATCAATGGCCTTGGCCTTATCAAGTGTAGTGAAATAGTTTTCGGTACCTGCAACTGTTTTCAATTCGCCCAACGAAGTTTCAATTGCAGTAACATCGGCTTTAATAGCCAGCAATGCAGTGTTGCCTTCTTTCCCTTTTGGAGCTTGGCCTATGAGAGCTTTAGCCGCATCGATATTGCCCGAAATAGCAAGCATCATTTGATCGACTTGTTCTTTCAGCTCGGCAACTTTAGCCTCTGTTAAAGCTTTTACTTCGGCCGACTGCGATACAATAGAAAGTAACTTTTCAGTTTCTTGTTTAAAATTTTTGAACATTTTCGAATCCTTGCTTGTAATCGATTCCATAACTGAAGCCATTGAATCGGTTAAAGCAACAAAAGCTTCGGGCACATATACATCGGCACCGGCAGCACGTGTTGATTCAATAGCAGCATTTGCACTGTCAATTTCGGCTTGAGGAAGTTTAGCACATCCTGTAAAAATTAACATGGCCATAGCCATTAGCACAACAGTAGAAAAGAAACTTTTTTTCATTTTTCTCAGTAATTTAATTTTTAATAATAATTTGTAGCTTATTTTGCATTTGTAGCAACTTTTTAAATATTGCCCGATATTATGACGCTAAACAAATAAGAAGTAACACAAACTTTTAAAAATAAATACAAGCGAACAATAAAGAAATATATCTACCTGATAATCCAATCATTAAAATTTCGAAATGGACAATGAAGTTAAGATATTGACCGATGAAGAGTTAATTGCCGGTATTGTACTAAACAATCGGCAAGCAAATTTCGAGATTCTTTACAAAAGGTACCATGCAAAAGTACTCGACAAATGCTATGGTTTGGTAAAAAACTCATCGCTTGCAAAAGAGCTTGCCGAAGATATTTTTTCGAAGACTTACGAGAAAATTGCAACTTTTCAAAATCGCTCTTCTTTTTCATCGTGGCTTTTCTCTTTAACTTACAATCATTGCATCGATTATTTGCGGAAAAAGAAAAAGCTTAATTACCCCGAATGGACGCGTGCCAACGAAATACCCGAAATAATTGACGAATCGGAGGAAGACCTTGAAAGCATTGACTATGAGAACGTAATGGAAATTTTCGAATTAATACACCCCGAAGAAAAAGCATTGCTGTTAATGAAATATCAAGATAACCTGTCGATTAAAACCATTGCCCAATCGTTACGCATTAGCGACGATGCAGCTAAAATGCGATTAAAAAGAGCCCGCTCGAGGGTAATCTTTTTATACAAAGAGAAGTTTCAGAAAAAATGAATCGTTCAGTTACCCAAATCAAAAGCAACGTCATAATAAAGAAAAGTACAACAAATAACAAAAAAAGAAGAATCATTAACGATGAGCACAATAAAAATGAACTTTATAAGTAAACTGTTTAAGCATGCTGCTTATAATCCGCCCAAAAACATAAGCCAATCTTTTAGCCAAATTTTTCCCGATGTAATTAACATTGAATGGACTAAGAACAATGAGAACTACGAAGCAATTTTTTATCAAAACCAGCTCGAAAACATTGCACTGTTTAATGCCGAGGCCGGATTATTATCGCACAAAATATTTCTGACAGAGATGCATTTGCCCGAAATAATAAAAGAAAGCATCTCAAAAAGAGGCGAAATTATGAACGTGGTAATGATAAACAATGCCAATAAAGTTTATTACGAGATTATTTTCCGTGACACTAATTTAAACCGCTTTTTAATCACTTACGACATGCTGGGCAATGCAAGCGAGGAACAAGCACTTTAGAAAAAGCGAAAAAAACTTTTTACATGGTTCGTCCGGGATATACTTTCAGTGCCTCTTCCAAAATTTTTAAGGCCATTGCCAAATCATCTTTTTTTAGCACATAAGCAATTCGTACTTCATTTTTACCCAGGCCGGGTGTGGTATAAAAACCGCTGGCCGGTGCCATAAAAATGGTGCTGTTTTCATAGGTAAATTCGCTCAAAAGCCATTCGCAAAACTTATCCGAATCATCCACGGGCAATTTGGCAACCGTATAAAATGCGCCCATCGGAATAGGCGAGTAAACACCATTGATACGATTTAGCCCGTCTATCAGAAATTTACGGCGCTCAACGTACTCGTTATATACATCGAGCATGTAATCGTCGGGCGTATCGAGCGAAGCTTCGGCAGCAATTTGCCCGATCAACGGAGGGCTGAGCCTTGCCTGGCAAAACTTCATAACATTCTTATATACAGCGCGGTTCTTGGTAATCAATGCGCCAATCCGCAACCCGCATTCGCTGTAACGTTTCGAAACCGAATCGATAAGAATAACGTTTTCTTCAATCCCTTTTAAATGAAATGCCGAAATGTACGGGGCGCCAGTGTAGCAAAACTCGCGATAAACCTCGTCCGAAAATAAATACAAATCGTATTTTTTCACCAAATCGCGAATGGCATTCATTTCGGTTTGCGTGTACAAATAACCGGTAGGGTTATTGGGGTTACAAATCATTATCCCCTTGGTACGAGGTGTAATTAGCGCCTCAAACTTCTCGATAGGCGGAAGCGAAAAACCCTCTTCAATTTTCGAAGGAATGGTTTTAACAATGGCGCCTGCAACTATTGCAAAAGCGGTATAGTTGGCATACGATGGCTCGGGAACAATTATTTCATCACCGGGGTCGAGACATGCAAGGAAAGCATAAGTAACTGCTTCGGAACCACCCGATGTAATAATTATATCGTCGGCACAAACATCAATATTATATTTGTGATAATATGTAGTCAGTTTCTCACGATACGAACGATATCCTTCGCTCGGACTATACTCCAATACTTTACGATCGATGTTTCGGATAGCATCGATAGCAATTTGCGGAGTAGGCAAATCGGGTTGCCCAATGTTTAAATGATAAACTTTAATACCATTTGCCTTGGCCTTATCGGCACAAGGAACCAGTTTCCTGATTGGCGATTCAGGCATTCGCACCCCACGTTTAGAAATTTCAGGCATAAAATAATTGCTTTAAAACAAACCGCGTAAAGATATAACTATCAAATTGAAATAAAAAACAGATGGGCAGTTCAATTTTCAGGCTTTTTTTATTGCTGAACTTTTAATCTGAAAGTATTGGCAAGAGCCAACGTAAAACAATTCAAATTACCTTTAAAAACAAGCAATTCTGATAATTTTTGTCATATTTTCAACTGAGTGGTAATCGTATTTTTGGTTGATAAACCTTTAAAATATTTGCATTATGATTATAGGAGTACCAAAAGAAATAAAAAATAACGAGAACCGAATAGCTTTAACACCTGCCGGAGCAGCTGAATTGACCCAACATGGGCATCAGGTTTTTGTACAAGCAGGCGGTGGATTGGGCAGCGGTTTTACCGATGAGCGTTATATTGAAGCCGGTGCCAAAATTTTACCCGACATCGAATCGGTTTACGAAGCATCCGATATGATCATTAAGGTAAAAGAGCCTATCGAACCCGAGTACAAACTCGTAAAACAAAACCAAATTATTTTCACCTACTTTCATTTTGCCTCGTCAGAAACGCTAACACGAGCGATGATTGACTCGGAAGCCGTTTGCATTGCTTATGAAACTGTTGAAAACTCCGATGGCAGTTTGCCATTGCTAACACCAATGTCGGAAGTTGCAGGGCGCATGTCGGTACAGGAAGGAGCCAAATACCTCGAGAAAACCTACGGGGGCAGAGGCGTTTTGCTGGGCGGCGTACCCGGTGTACATCCGGCCAAAGTGCTTATTATTGGCGGTGGAATAGTTGGTACCGAAGCCGCTAAAATGGCTGCCGGCCTTGGTGCCGATGTTACAATTATGGACATCGACCTTAACCGCTTGCGCTACCTCGACGACATAATGCCGGCCAATGTGAAAACAATGATGAGCAATACCTACAACATTAGGGAAATGGCTCCAAGTCACGATTTAATTATTGGAGCTGTGCTCATTCCGGGAGCCAAAGCACCAAAACTGCTTACACACGACATGTTGGCATGTATGAAGCCCGGTACCGTATTGGTTGATGTAGCCGTTGACCAAGGTGGTTGCTTCGAAACAACAAAACCAACAACACACGATAACCCAACTTTTGTTATCGACAATATAATCCACTATTGTGTTGCAAACATGCCTGGAGCTGTACCCCGAACATCAACCATTGCATTAACAAACGCTACACTCCCCTATGCCATTGCTATTGCCAATAATGGCTGGGAAAATGCATGCAAAAAGTTTGAACCACTAAAATCAGGGCTCAATATTGTTAATGGCAAGGTTGTTTACAAAGGTGTAGCCGACGCTTTCGGACTACTACTAGCTGAATATGAGTAACTTAAAACTTATACGGAATTTAGCCCAAAAAGTCAAGTTTTTTGGATAAAATCTAACAAGCAAATTGACGAACAGTACCACAAAAAGGATAAACAAAAAAAATCGATTTTTTTTTATGAATTGTTTGCAAGTTTAAAAATTCCATTTTATATTTGTCAACGAAATCAGATTCAAACATACTGATTTCATTCAGATCAAGTCTTTTTCATGTTTGGCGTTTTAGTTTGGGGGATAGTTTTTTGGGAGACATCAGACG
>JAFGAF010000493.1 GCA_016933815.1 Prolixibacteraceae bacterium | reverse complement strand
TGCAACCGATTGCGTGAAAAAACAATGGTTGTTGATAAAAAATAATGGGGCAACTTTCGAAAAAGAATAAAGCCAATATTAATGCATATTATTGTTAAGTATAATAAACTTTTGCCAAACACTTCATGTGCAACCGGCAAATAATCATCATCGTAATCGATACCATGCAACAAAAACACACCCCGACCATCATATTCAGCCGCCTCAACAAACTTATTTTCATATTTGTTGAATGTTTTTATAAATCTGTATTTATCGAACATTGGGATGCCAATGTTGTATTGATGAGCAATATTTTTAACGAGGATATTGGGAATTGCAGCATTGGCAAAGCCCTTCCACCGTGTAATTTCGTAATTATTCTCATTTGGTGGCACAAATGCATTGAGACATAAAACCCCCAAAATGATTATGCATTTAACATTCATTAATTAGGTTTAAGTTAGTATCGAATTAGAATTAGCTGCTGTAAAAATAAAAATATTTTTGCAATCGGTTGCAATACGATAAGTTTTATTCAAATTTTTTTTGATATTCCAAAACGCTGTTGTCAAAAAAAGTTATGTAAGCTATTTTTGTCCTTAAAGTAAAAAGAATTATTTTTGATCAAATTATAACAATAAATCATGAAACATACTGGTACTTTAATTACAATAACAGCATTGCTATTTGCTTTCAGCGCCTGCCAAACTACAAATGTTTTTATCCCATCATGTTCCGAACAAATTCACTACATGGGGCGAATTGCACACAGCGATTCAACTTCATCGTTCTTCTGGTCGGGCACTTCGGCCCAAATCAATTTTGAAGGAACAGAAGTTAAAGCCATCTTAAATGACGAAAACGGCAAAAATTATTATAACATAATTATCGACCGCGACAGTGTAATCATGCTTCGCACACAAAGCGGAAAAAAAACTTATATGCTTGCCGAAAACCTGAAACCGGGCAAACACAACATCAAATTATTTAAACGCACCGAGTACGACCAAGGCAGCACTAATTTTTATGGTTTCGAACTCAGTAAAAACTCAAAAATACTTGAACCCGAACCAATTAGCAATAAGAAAATCGAATTTTACGGCAACTCCATCACTTGTGGATATGCTGTTGAAGATTACGAAGGCAAAGACCGCCCCGACAGCATTTACACCAACAACTACATGAGTTATGCAGCCATTACTGCCCGACACTATGATGCCGAATACCACTGCATTTCGAAAAGTGGCATAGGCATTACAGTTAGTTGGTTTCCGTACATTATGCCCGACATTTACGATCAGCTCATTCCTCTCAACGAAAAAAGCATTTGGGATTTCTCGCAATTTACTCCCGATGTTGTAGTCATTCACTTGCTGCAAAACGATTCGTGGCTGGTGAATATGCCCAACCACCCATCGTTCAAGAAATATTTTGGCAACGAAAAGCCTTCCGAAGAATTCATTATTGAAGCTTATAAAAACTTTGTAGCAAAACTACGCGAAAAATACCCCGACACACAAATTATTTGTACCATGGGCGGCATGGATGCAACACGCGATGGCTCGCCATGGCCGGGTTATGTTCAAACAGCAGTTGAAAGACTCAACGATTCAAAAATATTCACTTATTTTATGCCATTCAAACAAACAGGTGGCCACCCAAACGTTGAAGAACAAAAAGCTATGGCCGAAGGACTGATTCAGTTTATTGATGAAAATATTATTTGGTAATCAAACACGAAAACTTTGCATAAGAAAATTGAAAAAGTCTTTCATCGTTATTACTCTCCATTGTGTAATTACGCAGCGAAAATTATTGGAAACAGCCACGATGCTGAAGACTTGGTTCAAACTCTTTTTATTCAGTTGTACCATAGAAACAAGCTAACAAACATCGAAAACATTGAACACTACTTGTTGCGAAGTATTAAATTTAAATGCATCGATTTTATACGCAAACAACAAAACATTTCACCGGTTGATATTTTGCCCGATATTTCATCAAGCGAAAATACAGAAATAACCGAGGCCGACATTGAACCACTTTTTCAATATTACGCGGCAAAATTGCCACCCAAAACGCGCGAAGTATTTTTAATGAGCAGGGTTGGGCAAATGAGCTACAAAGAAATTGCCGAAGAATTAAACATATCGCAAAAAACAGTTGAGAACCAGATAGGAAGCGCATTAAAAAAATTGAAAAGCATTTTAAATACTGAACATTATTTTTTGTTGATCTAAGGCGTACAATATATTCACAAAAACAAACTAGCCAACCAAAAACTTATCGGCAAAATCTTTCGAAATATAATTTGCTTCAGAACAACACACTTCGATTGAGAAAGCTATTGCGGGCTGTAGTATCTCCCTCCATTGAGCTTCGGTAATCACACTCAACTGCCTTATTAACTGCACTTTGGCCAACAAGCCCCAAATTAAACCCGAAGTAAAATTATCGCCGGCACCAATTGTCGAAACAGGCTCAATTGCCTCAACATTAATCGATAACGATACCGAGGCGGTACAAACCTGAACAGGCAAACTTCCTGCTGTAATAATTAAAACTTCGACACCATATTTACTTAATACCGAAAACAGTTCGTTAGCGTTTGAAGTGTTGTATAAACGTTGAAAATCGTCGGTTGAGCCTTTTACAATTTTGGCCAAATGAAAATTTTCTTTCACCTTTTTTCGCACCTCGATCAATTCCAAGGGATTACACTCTCTAATATTTGGATCGTAAATGCTTAGTGCATTTTTATCGTGTACCTGATTCAAGAACAGCAACAAACTGTTTCGGCCTTCGTCTTTTATGGCATTGGTCGATCCAAAAACAACAATATCGTCTTTGTTAATTTCGGGGAAGATAAGCGAAGGAGCTTTATCGGCCTTGTAAAACTCGTACGATGCGTTATTTTGCTCATCTAAAAAGGCCAGTGCCAACCTCGAATTGCCTTCGTATCGGGTAATGAAATCACAATTTATCGCATTGCTTTTTAAAAAATCAATAGAAAGTTGCCCAACCTGATCGTTACCCATTCGCGATACAAAAGTAACCGGAATGCCCAGCCTTCCAAGGCTAATCGATGTATTCAATACACTTCCGCCAACCACTGCTCCTGTTGGCTGAGCATTACGAAATACAATATCGTAAGTTGTTTCTCCAACAGTAACTACCCTATTCATATAGTCGATTGTATTTTTCGTTCAACATTCTAACAAAACGAACATCAAGCTTTTTAAGTTGAGCTTTGGTACATCGCCATTCCCAATTGCCCGAAGCAATACCGGGTGTGTTCATGCGCCCTTCGTCTCCCAAACCAAGCAAATCCTGTATCGGAACAATTACCATTTCAGCAACCGAGCTCCAAGCTAACTCAATTAGCGACCGAACAATATCACTACCATCAACAAACAAATAGTCACTTACCCTTACTTTTTCTTCATCGTCGAGTTCATCGAACCACGCCAATGAAGTATTATTATCGTGTGTGCCGGTATAAACCACCTGATTTTGATCGAAATTATGCGGCAAATGCTCGTTGCTTGCATCCGACGAGAAAGCAAACTGCAAAACCTTCATGCCGGGCAAATCAAACTTTTTGCGTAAAGCATCTACTTCGGGAGTAATGATGCCTAAATCTTCGGCAACAATTGGCAAATGCTCCATTCGTGATTTCAAAATACTCAAAAGAGCATCGCCTTTAGCTGCAACCCAACTACCATTTTTAGCTGTTTCGGAATTAGCAGGGATAGCCCAAAACGATTCCAAACCCCTAAAATGATCGATACGCACTAAATTAAACAGATGAAAGTTGAAATACAAACGAGCCAACCACCATTGATATTCGGTTTCGGCAAGTTTATCCCAATTAAATAGCGGATTACCCCACAATTGGCCATCTTCGCTGAAATAATCGGGCGGCACTCCGCCAACCAAAGTAGGATTGCCTTCATTATCGAGTAAAAACATTTGCTGATTGGCCCACACATCGGAACTGTTATGAGC
>JAFGAF010000492.1 GCA_016933815.1 Prolixibacteraceae bacterium | reverse complement strand
CCTCTTTCTCCAACGAATCGGTTAAACTCTGTTTCAACTCAATGCGGTATGATTCCTTCATTCAATTTAGAATTTTGTTTTTCGCATACCCAAATGTAAGAAATTCGATCCTAAACAGGAGAAAGAATTGATCATTTAATTCAATAAAGGTTTTGTACCAACTTCAACTTTTCGTCCATAGCATACCTACACTGGCAATTCATACGGATGGTCTTCACTTTTTCCGGGCTGAACCGGTTCTCCAACCTTCTCATGGAATTTTTCACCCAAGTAGGGTCGTTTTCAACTTCCGATTGGTTTTGACCATAAACGATTACGCTTGCCATTTCGTCGTTGCTTTCGTTTTTAACGGCCTCAAATATAGTTTGTTCTTGAATTTTTCTGATGTCAAACATTGTATTGATTCTCGCTTTTCATCATAGCCTCAATCCCATAGAAAGGCAATGAGTAAATAGGTTTTTTGTGCTCGAACATGGTTTGTGATATTTTGATGCCTTCCTCGACTTGGTATTTTTCGAGAAACATAAATATACTCTTCATGTGTGCTATTGTGCCCGATTTCACCTCTATTGGCGTTATTCCATTGCCCCGCTCAATTAGATAATCAACTTCGGCAGTGCTGTTTTTCGCTTTTCGTACCCAATAATACAATTCGGCTTTACGGTACGGCGACATGTTAGCAATTAGCTCTTGTCCAACAAATTGCTCGGCAACTGCTCCTTTATAAATGGCTGTGAGTTCTTTTTCAATTGCCGTTTCGGCATATATGCCACTAATGGCATGAAACAAACCAATGTCGAGAAAAATTACCTTGAAAAACAAGTCATCGGCATTCGACGACAAAGGCAAGCCCGAACCGTTGCTCATGCGAACCCTGGTAATAACGCCAGCCGTTTCAAGCAATTCAAGTGCTTCTTTGATTTCCCTCGATTTTAGTTGACGGTCGATATTAGTATAAACATACTTTTGCCCCAATGCCGATGGAATTGTGCTAAATACCTTACGCATGATTTCGTGCTTCACTCTTTTAGCATATTTCCCAAAATCGTCGAT
>JAFGAF010000491.1 GCA_016933815.1 Prolixibacteraceae bacterium | reverse complement strand
GGCGAAGAAGTAGTTGAAGCCGAAATAGTATTGTCGGCTGTTGGTGTTGCACCCAATATCGAAGGCATTGGCCTCGAAGAGCTAGGCATTGCAATTGAAAAGGGCAAGATTAAAGTCGATGAGTATTACAACACCAGTGTAAAAGGCATTTATGCCATTGGCGATATTGTTGGTGGACCTGCTTTGGCTCACGTTGCCTCGGCCGAAGGAATAACTTGCGTTGAAAAAATTGCAGGTCTCAACCCCGATCCTGTCGATTACGGCAACATTCCGGGTTGCACTTATACCAACCCCGAGGTTTCGTCGGTAGGCTTAACCGAGGCAAAGGCCAAAGAAGCGGGCTACGAAATTAAAGTTGGTAAGTTCCCATATACAGCATCGGGTAAAGCCAGTGCTGCCGGGCAAAAAGACGGTTTTGTAAAACTGATTTTCGATGCCAAATATGGCGAATTGTTAGGCGCTCACATGATTGGCGGTAACGTTACCGAAATGATTTCGGAGCTGGTGGTAGCCCGCAAGCTCGAAATTACCGGCCACGAGTTGTTGAAAACCATTCACCCTCACCCAACAATGAGCGAGGCCGTTATGGAAGCTGCCGCCGCTGCTTATGGCGAAGTAATTCATTTATAAGATTTAGCTATTTTTAGAACAAGGTAAGAGGTTGTCAAATAAAGGCAACCTCTTTCACTTTTTGCAACTTTACCGATATAAATACTTTAGCGAATCCATTAAATTACAAATTTCGGCAAATGGTTTTTCGTTGTGGTTTTCGTATACAAACTGATGCAAATCGTTGATTTCTTCGAGAATAAACAAGGCTTTTTTCCATTTATTATCATTAAAAATCATCAAAAACATTTTATGTTCTTCGAGCATATTTTTTTGAGCCAAAGCCAAAACATTTATTCCTTTTGGGGTTAATTCAAGCAATTTTGCCCTTTTGTCGTTTTGATCAACTACTTCAATCAGCAATTCGTTTTTTAACAAGCGCCTAATGGTATCCATTCCGGTGGTGTACTCGGTATGAAAAGCATTGATCAAATCAGTTTTTTTAATTTTCCCGGCCATACCAATGGTTTGTAAAAATAGAAATTCGATACGGGAATTGATTTCCAAATCTTTCAGCGCTTTGCGCGAATAAAACTCATGGTAACGGGCAATACTCGAAATGGCTTCCAAAAACCTGGCTTTAATTTCCATTGTTTTTAACACCTGAATATTATCTTTAAGCTCACCGGATCGTTTTTCTAAAACCAATTTTTTATTCAGCTCAGGTTCTTCCTCCAATTGGTTGGTCATCCAATTCGAAAACGATAATAAATCGGGGTTTTTCTCCTCTTTTTCGTAACGCTCGTAATAATCAATCAATTGCTTAATTGAGTCGTATCTTCCCATTTTGATAAATTTTTTGCAAATGTATAATATATTGCCTATCTTTGCATCGGATGCGATATATTTATATCGTATCCGTTTTATTTAAATCTAATTAGTATGGACAATATTATAAAAATTACCGAAAAGGACTACATACACTTATGTAATCTTATTAAAAATGAAAAAGCGGCCAACAAAGTTGAAGCCGAGAGCATATCGTACCTAGGAGCCGAAATAAAACGTGCTAAAAAAGTGAGCAGCAATAAGAAGACTTACAATTTTGTAACCATGAATTCACGGGTAGAATTTACTGATATTGACACCAATAATAGTCTGGAAGTGAGACTAGTAAGCCCTTCGGAAGCCGATTTTAAAAAAAAGAATGTTTCTATTTTTTCATTACTGGGAAGTGCATTGTTGGGATATAGTGTTGATAGCGAAATAGTTTACAAAGCACCATCGGGCGAGAGAAAAATAAAAATCAAAAACATTACCTATCCCGATGAAAATAATTGAGTTGTACTTATTATCCTAAAAATTAATAATTATGGCTAAAAAGAGTTTGACATTGAAAGAACCAAAAATGTCGTTAAAAGAAAAACAACAAGAAAAAAAGCTTAAAAAGCAAGAAGAGAAAATTAAAAAAAGAAAAGCCAGGGCTTAATCTTTGGTTTTGGTTCGTGAAGATGATTGGCCGGTTGTGAGTTTCACAATCGGCCAATTTTGTTGTTAATAATTCATTATCAATGCCGATTAAATTTGAATGCCCAAGAATTATGTGTACTTTTGCCGCCCATTTAGTTGAAATTAAATAGTTATCAAATGATTACCGTTTCGAATTTAAGTATCCAGTTTGGAAAGCAAGTGCTTTTTCAAGATGTTAACATGAAGTTTACCGCAGGCAACTGTTACGGCATTATTGGTGCCAACGGTGCCGGTAAATCAACCTTTTTGAAAATGCTTTATGGCGACGTTGACCCAACATCGGGCTCAGTAAATTTTGGTTCGGGCGAACGTCTTTCGGTGCTGAAGCAGGATCACTTTGCTTTCGATCAGTTTTCGGTGCTCGATACGGTAATGATTGGCCATACCGAGTTGTGGGATAACATGAAGAAGAAGGAAGAGCTGTATGCTAAGGTCGATTTTACCGAAAAAGACGGCATATTGGCTTCAGAACTCGAAGAACGTTTTGCCGAAATGGACGGCTGGAATGCCGAAAACAACGCAGCCAGTTTATTGAGCGGCCTTGGTGTAAAAGAGGATTTTCATTACCGCACTATGGCCGATATGGACGGAAAAATTAAAGTGAAGGTTTTGCTGGCCCAGGCTTTGTTTGGCAAACCCGATAACTTATTGCTCGATGAGCCCACCAACGACCTCGACCTTGAAACCATTACCTGGCTCGAAAATTACCTGGCCAATTTCGATAACACCGTGTTGGTGGTATCGCACGACCGCCACTTTTTAGATGCCATTTGTACCCACATTGTCGATATCGATTTTGGAAAAGCCCGCCTTTATGGTGGTAACTATTCCTTCTGGTACGAGTCGAGCCAGTTGGCATTGCGCCAGCAGCAGGCTCAAAACCGTAAGGCCGAAGAAAAGAAAAAGGAATTGCAAGAGTTTATTTCACGATTCAGTGCCAACGTGGCCAAATCGAAACAGGCCACCAGCCGCCGCAAAATGCTCGATAAACTCAATATTGAAGATATACAACCTTCGACACGTAAATATCCGGGTATTATTTTTACCCCCGACCGTGCTCCGGGCAATAATGTGCTCGAAATTAAAGATTTAAGTGCCAGTATCGAAGGCGAAAAGCTTTTTGGAGATATTACTTTTAATGTTGAAAAAGACGATAAAATTGTTTTTGTTTCGCGCGATACACGTGCAATGACCGCTTTTTTCGAAATAATTATGGGCATTGCAAAGCCCGATAGTGGCGAATTTGTATGGGGGCAAACCATTACTTCGGCATACTTACCTCTCGAAAACAGTGAGTTCTTCGAAAAAGATCAGAGCCTGATTGATTGGTTGGGGCAATTCTCGACCGATACCAGCGAAATGTTTCTGCGCAGCTACTTGGGTAAAATGCTTTTCTCGGGCGAAGAAGTTTACAAAAAGGCCACCGTACTTTCGGGTGGCGAAAAGGTGCGTTGTATGATTGCACGTATGATGCTGCGCAATGCAAACGTAATGGTGCTCGATACACCTACCAACCACCTCGATCTGGAGTCGATACAGGCTTTCAACAACCGTTTGATACAGTTTCCCGGAAACATATTAATGGCATCGCACGACCACCAGTTTATCAACACTGTGTGTAACCGTGTAATTGAGCTTACGCCTAATGGCATGATCGACAAATACATGGAGTATTCGGAGTACGAAGCCGACGAGAAAATCAAAGCACAGCGCGAAGCACTTTATCAATAATTGAGGTGTTGCGCAAAATACGCTTCCATTTTTTTGTAAAGGTGCATACGGGTGTTGCCTCCTTTGATTGAATGGTTGCGGTTGGTGTAAAGGTGCATATCGAAAGCTATTCCGGCTTGTACCAAAGCTTCGGAATATTCAAATGTATTTTGGGCGTGTACGTTATCATCGGCAGTGCCATGTATTACCAATAAATTACCCTTTATATTTTCAACATTGTTGATGGGCGAGTTTTCGTCGTACCCAAATGGGTTTTGTTGTGGTGTGCGCATATAGCGTTCGGTGTAAACGGTATCGTAATAGCGCCAGTTGGTAACAGGTGCAACTGCAATGCCTGCCTTAAAAATGTCGGTGCCTTTGTTCATGCACAATGCAGCCATAAAACCTCCGTAACTCCAACCCCATATTCCGATTTTCGATGCATTGGTGTAAGACAGCGAAGCAAGGTAATGCGCTGCTTCAACCATATCGTCCGATTCGAGTTTGCCAAGTTGTTGGTAAGTGCATTTTCTGAAATCTTCGCCACGGGCTGCCGTGCCGCGAGGGTCAACGCACGCCACTATGTAACCTTGTTCGGCCAGGTAATAATGCCAATCAATGTCCCAGCTATCGGTTACTTCCTGCGAGTTTGGGCCGCTGTATTGGGTCATTATTACCGGGTATTCTTTTTGAGCATCGAAATTCGATGGTTTTATCATATAGCCGTTGAGCTCAATGTTTGCCGATGTGCTAAAAGTAAAAAACTCGAAAGAAGGGAATGTGTATTCTTTAAGTTTGTTCTGCAAGTCGGCATTATCTTCAATAACACGCAGTTCCTTTCCTTTGCTGTTGTGAACACTAATACGCAAAGGGGAAGTTTTGCTCGAGTGGTACAATAAGTAATGCTGAAAATCGGCACTGAAAAATGCCCGGTTTGTTCCTTTTTCATTCGATATGCGGTTTTCTTTTTTGCCATCGAGGCTAACGGTATATACTTCGCGTTGCAACGCAGATTCTTTTGCCGCTTGGTAATAAAAGGTTTTTGATTTGTGATGATAGCCATAAAAATCGCTGACGTCAAAACTTCCTCTGGTTATTTGCTTTACAAAGAAACCGTTATTACGGTACAAGTATAGGTGTTGCCAACCGTCGCGCTCGCTCAAAACTACAAAGTGTTCGTTGTCGGGCAGGTAGCTAAAGTGATTAAGGAAATCTTCGGAAATGTAGCGTTCGTTCCGTTCGGTCATAACGGTTCGGGTGTCGCCCGTAAACGGATTGGCATACAATAAGCTTAACTCGTTTTGAAGGCGGTTTAGCCTGAATATGGCCAAGTCGCTGCCTGTTGGAATCCATTTAATACGCGGAATGTAAATATCGGTTTCGGCACCTGTATCGGCCTTAGTGGTGGTACGTGTTTTTACATCGTAAACATGAACGCTAACTATTGAATTGTTTTCGCCGGCCTTTGGATATTTGAATGTAGCTTGACCCGGATAAAGGCTGTATTCGTTATTTTGAGGCGACAAACCTTTGTATATTGGCATTGAGAACTCTTTCACTTTGCTCTCGTCAAACTTCACAAAGGCAAGCATTTTGCTGTCGGGCGACCACTCAAGTGCACTGTTATATCCAAATTCTTCTTCGTAAACCCAATCGGGGATACCATTTATTATCTCATTTTTCTTGCCGTCGAAGGTTATTTGCTGTTCGGTGCCAAAGCGGATGGTTTTTACAAAAATATTGTTGTCGCGTACAAAAGCAACCCGTTCGCCATCGGGCGAAAAGGTAGCAACCATTTGCGGCCCGTATTCCGAGAGTTCGTAAAATTGTTGGGTGTAACTATCCCAAATGTAGTACTCGGCAGTGTACGACCTGCGGTAAATTGCCTGGTTGTTGCTTTCAAGTAAAATGCGTTCCTCGTTGTCGCTAAATGTATAATCCGAAATGCTTTCAATGGGGCAATTATCGATATTGTTTAAATCCAGAATTACGGCTGTTTCGTCGCCTGTTTTGTAATTGTATTTTACAATGCGTTGCTCGTCAACCAGCGTTGAATAATGCAGCCCGTCGTTCATGGGTTTAAGGTTGCTAATGCTTTCTTGTTTAAATGTTTGGCTCTGAATAAAGTCG
>JAFGAF010000490.1 GCA_016933815.1 Prolixibacteraceae bacterium | reverse complement strand
TGGGACGAAGCTTCTTCGGAATGGATTAGCTTACCCTACTCTACTTTGTAGTTAATGCAATATCAGTTTTAAGAATTTTTTTTGGTGAACCAAGTTCTGCACAATGCAATTTATGCTGCGTGCAGAACTTTTTTTAATACCCTTAATCAAGAGGAAACATTTCAAGTAACGATTTTTCGTTGGCGGCACAAATGCCCCGTTCGGTAATTAAACCACTAACCAAGCGGGCAGGTGTAACATCGAAGCCATAATTTACAACTGGACTATCATCGGGGCAAACCTGAACTTTAGCGCCTTTCCCTTCCATAAATTTAACTTCGTCGGGGTGGCGCTCTTCAATGGGTATTTCTTTTAACCCGTCGGAAATAGAGAAGTCGATTGATGAGGAAGGCAGAGCAGCATAAAAAGGTATCTGGTTATCGTAAGCTGCCAAAGCTTTCATATAGGTGCCAATTTTGTTGCACACATCGCCGGTGCGCGTAGTACGGTCGCTGCCAACAATCACTAAATCAACCAAGCCATGTTGCATCAAATGTCCGCCGGTATTATCGGCAATTACGGTATGCTGAACTCCCTCGTTCAGCAATTCGAAAGCAGTTAGCTTACTCCCTTGGTTGCGCGGGCGTGTTTCATCGACCCAAACATGTACGTTTATGCCCTTTTGATGAGCCTTGTAAATAGGAGCAGTTGCAGTTCCCCAATCGATGCAAGCTAACCAACCGGCATTGCAATGAGTAAGAATATTCACGCATTCGCCTTTTTTCTTCTTTGCGATAGCTTCGATTAAAGCCAAGCCATGATCGCCAATTTTTTCGCAATAATCAATTTCGGCCTGCTTTAATACCGATGCTTTTTTGAAAGCAATTTTTCGCGCAATATCAACACTTTGCACATCGCTTAAAGCATTCAACATTGCATCAACAGCAAAAGCCAGATTAACAGCTGTTGGGCGTGCTGTTTTCATTACAGCGCATTTTTCGGCAATAAATGTATCTAAGCCATCATCATCATTTTTCTCGATTAAGGCCAAATAAAGGCCATATGCAGCAGTTA
>JAFGAF010000064.1 GCA_016933815.1 Prolixibacteraceae bacterium | reverse complement strand
GCCGTGTGCGGAATGGTTTCGTTTATTTGCCCGAAAACCTTGTCGTTAATTGTCCATTCAATGCGTTCGGCATTCCAGTTTAACCCGATAATAATGTAGCCTTTTAGCGAATTCTTCAGGTTAACCGAACTAAAACGGTGCCCGTGTTGATCAATGTTGATGAGACCGCCTTTTACGTCGTTGCCATTTGCGGTAAACAACCTTATGCAGGTTTCTTCTTCGGCATCGACCAGCGAAATTGAAGTAATCACACCTTTAATTTTTGAGGCTTTCAGTTTTATTTCAAAGTGACCGTATTCTTGTTTGAAATGGTTCAAAGTATGGGCAACACCCGAAACATAGTTGAAGGTTTTGTTGATAAAGCCATGGGTTTCGTCCCAATACAGGCCTTCAATTTGTTCTTTTTTAGTTTCGAGCGTTAACAGGTTGTTTTCTACATTAAAATTATCGCCGTTGTTATAGTATTGAAGCTGGTTTTTGATGCTAAAATTTTTGCCCGGGCCTTTTTCGGCAATGGGGGTGACAAACGACCAAACTTTAGGGTCGAGATTATAAAAATCTTCTTCGAAGGTTGGTTTCCATTCCCTGAAAAATTTAAAGGCATCGGTATCGTTATAGCTCATGTAGAGCTGTATTTCGGGGTCGGCATTCAGTTTTTTGTATTCGCTGAGTGCTTTGTAGTCGTCGGTTTTTTCGTAACGCTTGGTGTCGAGCAAGTAATTTTTGCGTTCTTTAAATTTCTCCGATTCAATTTCGGCTTTAATGTCGTTGTATTGGTTCAATAAAGTTGAGCCATCAATAGTCATAAAATTTTTGTATGCTTTCGATTTTTTGAAACGGAAGTAAAAAAGAGTATCCGAGGCCGATTTTAATTCGTTGAATTTTTTGAATTTTTCGAAGGCTTCGGTTTGTTCCCAAATTTCGGTATTTTCTTTGTCGTTTTTTTTCCTTTTTTTGAAAGCTTTTAGTTCGGCTTTGTATTGACCGCCTTTTACAAAGCGCTTTAGCTCGTCGAGTTGCTTTTCAATGCCTTCCTTTTCTATTTCGTTAAAACGGGCAAGTTCAGCCGACAATTTAGTGTCGAAATATGCTTTTAGTTTTGTGTTTTTTTCGAGCTTTTGAAAGCGTTTTTCCAAAACTTCTTCGGGTGAAGCTTTGTAGCTTAACGATTCAAGTTCCTTTTTTCTTTCGATAAAAGGTATCGATTCAACTTTTTCTTTCAACGAAAGATAGGTTTTCAGATCGTCCGATTTTTCAACCTTCATGTATGTTTGGTAGTCGTTCCAAAGTTGAAGCCTTTCTTGCTCCAGGGTTTCGGTTGCTTTAATTTTATTGAAAAAAAACATATGCTCGTATTATTAAATTTTTTGTATTGGCTGTTTACGGTAAAAATAAGAAAAATGTTAGCTCCTGTAAATTTTCGAGCACCAAATTAACCAAATAATTTTATTATGGCTTATTTTTTTATGCTCTGTTACATAATATTGGTGGCGAGTATGCTTTTTACACATTTTATTGATCGTTAATATTCCTTGTTTTTAACGTAATTGTAAACCCTTCTATTATCGAGAAAACAATAAAATACTATATTTGAGATAAATTTCAACCAATGGAACAACGAAAAACAGATCACATCCAACTTGCCGCACTCTCGGTGCCTGCCACGGTAGGTGCCGACGATCGTTTTTATTACGAACCAATGCTCAGTGCACATCCTCAAAAAAGTCCTACATTCGGTTTTTTGGGTCAAAGAATGAATTTTCCGCTTTGGATTTCGAGTATGACAGGTGGTTCGGCCGAAGCTAACCGCATCAATCATATGTTGGCCGAAGCATGTGCCGATTTCGGATTGGGTATGGGGCTGGGCTCATGCCGTACATTGTTAGACAGCGACCGTTATCTCGATGATTTCAATTTGAGAGGCATTATTGGCACCGAACTGCCTCTGTATGCCAACCTGGGTATTGCTCAAATTGAAAAAATGGTTGAAAACAAGCAAACCGACAGGGTGCATTCGTTGGTCGATAAGCTCAAAGCCGACGGGCTTTTTATTCATGTAAACCCAACACAGGAATGGCTTCAACCCGAGGGCGATATGCTCAAACGACCCGCTTTTGAAACCATAGCTGCTTTTGCCGAATTACTCGATGGTAAATACAAGTTGATTGTAAAGGAAGTAGGCCAGGGTATTGGTCCGGGTAGCTTAAAAATGCTGATGCAGTTACCCATCGATGGCATTGAGTTTGCCGCTTTTGGCGGTACAAATTTTGCCAATATCGAAATAATGCGAAACGCGGGCGGGCATGCCCAATACATGTACCCACTATCGATGTTTGGACATGGTGCAAGTGAAATGATTGACTTTGCCAACAATTTACACGAAGACGCTAAAAACAAAAACTTACAACTGATCGTTTCTGGTGGAATTAAAAATTTTCTCGATGGCTACTATGGTGTGGCAAAATCGCTTTTCCCGGCTGTTTATGGTATGGCCGGTGTTATTTTGCAACATGCCATGGTTTCGAAAACCGATTTGTACGATTTTTTGAAGGCCGAAACCGAAGGGTATATGTACGCTTCATCGTTTTTGAAAATACGTAAGTGATTTATATCTATTTCCTTAAAATATTTTGATATGAGAAAAATAAGTATTGTATTGTTCGTTTTTTTAAGCTTGTTTACACAAAATACTATGGCACAACCCGATCAAACTATTGCTAATAATTTTGAGTTTCAACTCGACAAGTATTTAGGTACCTGGTACGAAATTGCCCGCTTCGATCATAAGTTTGAACGAGGGCTCGAAAAAGTTACGGCAACATATTCGTTACGCAACGATGGTAAAATTAAAGTGTTGAACCAAGGCTATAAAAACGGCAAACACAAAACAGCTGTTGGAAAAGCCCGCCTGAAGGATGCCGAAAAACCCCGACGCCTCGAGGTTTCGTTCTTTCTGTTTTTTTACGCGCCTTATAATATCCTCGAGCTCGATGAAAACTACCAGTATGCTTTAATTGGCAGCAATACCGACGATTATCTTTGGATTTTAAGCCGCACACCCGAAATGGATCCTACAACCTACCAAATGTTGCTCGATAAAGCTCAAAAGCGCGGTTACGATACACAAAAACTGATAAAGGTTGTGCAATAAGCCAAAACAATAACAGTGAAATATGAGGATTGTATTAAGTGTTTTGTTTTTCCCCTTTACTTTTTTGCGTTTTTTATTGCTTATTCTTGTGTCAGTTTTTTTTGTACTGACAGTATTAATTGAAGATAAGATATCGGGCATGACTAAAAAATATAATTTTTGGTCGATGCGAAATTGGGGCAAGGCAATGCTTTTGATTTTGGGCATTGTTGTAAAACGAAACAAAATTGGCTTTCCCGTTAAGTTTATTATTATGCCCAATCATCGCAGTTACATCGATATTTTCTTATTGGCTGCTTTTTCTCCATCGGTTTTTGTAGCAAAGGAAGAAATAAAGAGCTGGCCAATTTTAGGTCAGGCAGTTAAAGCCGGACGTTTGATATTGGTTAAGCGCGACGATATGAAAAG
>JAFGAF010000489.1 GCA_016933815.1 Prolixibacteraceae bacterium | reverse complement strand
ACCCGAGAGGATTTCGGTTGTGCTGGTGTAATCGTTTGTTTGTATATTCTGAAGCAAATCTTTTAACTGCTTCAGATTTTCTTTTGCAACGTTTTTCATGTCTGTTTTAAACTGAAGGTAAATTATTGATTATCTCATCGATTGTAGAGCGTTTTTTATAATCCGGGTCAAAATGACGCCAGATAATTCTACCATCTTTCCCGATGATGAATGTAGCCGGGATGGGAAGTTGCTGACTTTCATCAGAGTGTGCATTTTTCAAATTGGCATTTAGTATTTTATTATAAATTGCCCGCTCGATTTTTGTGGGCCTGAACGCCACATCGAATGCTTCTGCAACTTTATAGCCTTCGTCGTACAATAATGAAAATGATGCTTTTGTTTTATCTGCCGTACGTTTTAGAAACTCCGATTTTTCAGGTGAAATAGCCACAACACTGGCGCCTTTCTCATAAATTTTATCCAGACTTTGTTCCAGTTTCTTCAAATGTTTGTTACAGAATGGGCACCATTGGCCGCGATAGAAAATCAGAACAACCGGCCCATTTTTTAATGCATCGCTGAGCTTAAAAACATTGTCATTCAAATCAACCTCAGAAAAATCGGGAGCCTTGTCTCCAACCTTCAGGCCTTTTGCATCTTTCACTTTTTTATAAACTGTTGTTTCCATTTCTTAAAGATTGGAAAGCAGCAGTTAGTCCTGCCGCTTTTGGTTTTTAATTTCAATTATTCTGCAGCGTATTCAGCCTGCAATGTAACTTCTACTGTTTTGGCAATATTCGAGGCAGGTTTTCCTTTCACAAAGTTGATTCCGTAATCGGCCAGGGTGATGTTGAACTTGCTGTTTGCATCTACTTTCCCGCCTTTTACGGTAATCTTGCCCATTTCATGCACTGGTTTGGTTACTCCTTTTATGGTAAGTTCACCTTCAACATGTGCATCATAAGTGCCGTCGGCTGAAAAATTTACTTTATCGATATTTAGGATTTTACCGGTAAGTTTTGCTTTGGGGAACTCTTTGGTGTTCAGAAAATCTTCGCCGTTGAAATGTTTTTGCATCAGCGCTTTTTCGAATTCAAAACCCTGCATCGGCACCGAAAAAACGATTTCGCCGGTTGACGGGTTAATGGTACTCACCGATGTGGTGTTGTTCGCTTCAATGTCTTCTGCCGGAGTGGAAGAGAAAAATTTGATGTGCGATTTTGAACTTACCAATTTTGATTGGCCATTGGCTGAAAAGCCTGCAAACAGAACTGCTGCTATTACTACTAAGACTAATTTTTTCATGATTTTTACTTTTTATGATTTTTATTTTGTTACTACGTCGCTTTTTTCGAGGATTACATTTTCGTACAGTTCCAGGTCTGAGTCGTAAGCAGCGCCAGCGCGGATTACTCCTTTTACTGTTACTAATTCACCCACCTGTAGTTTTTCTGCATTGGCGTTGGTTTCTGGTGTAAACGCTGCAATTACTCCGGCTTTGTCGCCATCGCTTTTGAGCAGTACCACTTTTTGCCCGTCGAAATCTTCCGAGATTTTATTCACTATTCCTGAAACTTCAAGGATTTTTGAGTCGCCGTCGGCAGCCAGGTATTTTTGGTTGGCTGCATCTTTGTTCCCAAGGTATTCGGCTACAATGTCCGAGCTGTTCAAGATAAAGTCAGCTTTTGACGATTGCACATCGCGGTGGGGCATGTTAAACATATAAAATCCGACTGCGCCGGCAATTATTATCCCGGCAACTACCGCTATCAATCCAATCCTGATGATTTTTTTCTTTTTCATTTTTTCATTTTTTATAAATTTCATTTTTTGTTTTATGCCTGAACAGTCGAAAATAACAGTAACCCTGACAAGTGAAGATTATTTTTTTGAATCGGGCTCTAAACTTTTTTCGACCCAATAGAAAGCAAAACCACTCTCGGATATCATTTTACGAGTATCGGCGAGTGGTTTTGAAGCTTTAAACAGATGATAAATTTCTATGAATTAAAATTCTTCAAGCCCTGAGTAAGAAAATTCACATATCCTTCAATGCTGGTATCGTAACCTTTCGGTTGTGCCAGCATCTTACCATCATGGTCAATCAGCACATAAAACGGCTGGGCATTGGTCCGAAAATGTGTGGCCTGGAAATCGCTCCATTTATTGCCAATTGTTTTTACCTTTCGTTTGGTGGTTTCCGAAATATACTGTTCATTTTCAGGCAGGGTTGTTTTATCATCCACGTAAAGCGAAATCAACACATAATCGTTAGTCAGAATACTTAACACATTTTTGTCGCTCCACACATTGTCCTCCATTTTGCGACAGTTCACGCAGCTCCACCCTGTGAAGTCGAGAATAACCGGCTTATTCACCTTTTGGGCATAAGCCATTCCTTCTTCATAATCGTGGAAACAGTTTAAGCCATGCGGACAATGAAACTCATCATCGGAAACAGTAGCAACGGTTGTTGTTTTTTCTGAGCCTGAGACAACACCGGATGATGTGCCTTGCAGGCTCCATCCTTCGTTATAAAAAGAGGGTGGCGGAAAACCGCTAATTAATTTCAGTGGAGCGCCCCACATGCCCGGTAGCATGTAAACCACCAGCCCGAATATCAGTACACTTCCCACCAGACCGGGAATGGAAGTTTTCTTTTGTTCGCTATCGTGTGGCAGGCGAATTTTCCCCAGCAGATAAAATCCGAGCAAACTGAAAATCACAATCCAAAGTGCGATAAAAACTTCGCGGGTAAGAATCCCCCAGTGGTAAGCCAGGTCAACAGCCGATAAAAATTTTAAGGCAAACGCCAGTTCAATAAAACCGAGGATTACTTTCACCGAATTTAACCAGCCTCCCGATTTAGGCAGTGAATTTAACCAGCCCGGGAAAGCAGCGAAAAGGGCAAAAGGTAACGCCAGTGCGACAGCAAAACCCAGCATACCAATGGCGGGGCCGGTTACATTACCATTCACAGCGGCTTGCACCAACAAACTACCGATAATTGGACCGGTACATGAAAACGATACCAGCGAAAGGGTAAACGCCATAAAAAAGATGCCAATCAATCCGCCTTTTTCTGATGCCTTATCTGAAGCATTTAACCATTTCGACGGCAATGTGATTTCAAAAGCCCCGAAAAACGACAAGGCAAAAACTACAAAAATCAGAAAGAACGCGAAATTCATTATCCCGTTACTTGCCAGGGCGTTCAGGGCATCCGGACCCAACGACAAAGTGATAACCAGACCCAATGAAACGTAAATAACAATAATGGACACGGCATAAATCATTGCATTACGGATTCCCTTTGCACGTGTTTTACTTTGTTTGGTAAAAAAGCTAACTGTTAAAGGTAGCATCGGGAAAACGCAAGGTGTCAGCAACGCCAGCAATCCACCTGCAAACCCGGCAAAAAATATAGCCCAAATGCCCAGGTTGCTCCCTTCGGGTTCAAAAGAACCGGCAACCGGTGCGGCGGCAATAAAAGCGGGGCCTTCTTTAATAGTTACGGTTAATTCGCGTGTGTCAGGCGGGAGGCACATTTCATCGTTGCAAGCCATAAATGTGATGGCAACGCCGAGTTGTAAACTGTCACTGGTTTGCAGGGCAATTTTCTGGCTGAACGTTGTTACGCCTTCAAAAAAAGATACTGTTGCATTATCAAAAGCAGGTTCTTTTTTAACAAGAGGTATCGGTTCTTCCGTTTTTCCAACAAGTTTGTAGGCTGAATTTTGTGCAAATTCAAAAGCTGAGGGCACAGGGCCTTCGTTTTTA
Source organism: Prolixibacteraceae bacterium (assembly GCA_016933815.1). Taxonomy (GTDB): domain Bacteria; phylum Bacteroidota; class Bacteroidia; order Bacteroidales; family Prolixibacteraceae; genus Roseimarinus. Next base: position 1,427 of record JAFGAF010000489.1, on the reverse strand, counting down.
TCCTGTACCTGACTATAAATATGCCATCCTTTTTCGATGTCTGCATTCATTGTAATTATTGCCGAATCGGGAGCAAAACGGTCTGCTTTTAGTTCCCATTTAACCGGGTCGTAAATTTGGGAAAAGCCGGTCAGCGAAACCAGCATTAAGAAAAGGACTGATATTGTTTTTATGACGAATTTTATTTAATCGTTTTACAGCAGGTTTTCCAGCCGTTTTACAAATTCTTTTTTCGGAGCTGCGCCTTTTAGTCTGTCAACCACCTGACCGTCTTTGAAAAACAATACAGTAGGAATATTCATGATTCCATATTTTACAGCCAGTTCCTGGTTGGTATCCACATCTACTTTCCCAACAATTGCATTGTTTTCGTATTCGTTGTACAATTCTTCCACTATTGGTCCGATGGCTTTACAGGGGCCGCACCATTGCGCCCAAAAATCTACCATTACAGGTTTTCCTGATTGCAACACTTCCTCGAAGTTGCTTACTGTTATTTCTTTTGCCATAACTTATCTTTTATAAAAAAGGCGGAACTAATGATTCCGCCCTTGGTTAAACTCCTTTTAACAAATCTCAGTTTGCTTTTTCTTCGGCGGTTCTCATTGCTTCAGCCAGTTCTTCGTTACTTTTGGCAACACTTACCTGGTTGATTAACTTTTTTGAATCAGCATCGAAAAAATATGCAACTCCCGTACCTTTGTATTCAGCCATTGCTTTATCAAGGCCAACCTTTTTAAGTTCGGCAGCCGATTTGGCTTTCGTTTCGTCGTTTGATAAGTCGTTCATCACAAACTGGATGGCCCCATCCTTATTGTTTTCCATAAAGGCAGCCTGTGCCCTTTCACCGTTTTTTTGGCAGGTAGGGCACCAACTTGCTTCGTTTACCACAGCAATAACTTTTGAACCATTACCAGCAAAAGCGGTTACAGATACCAGCATGATAAAAATTGCACTTGCGAAGATTGTTTTTACGTTTCTCATGATTTTAAATATTTAAATTTTACATTATTGAAAAAAAACTTTTTGTCTTTATTGATTGTATAGTCGTATCGGAATTTCATTCCTGACAATTATTTTTATTTTTTTACTCAATGACTACAGCCCGGCTGATAACTACATCGTTTAACATACCGTCACACTGGCCACGGATGGTAATTGTCTGCCCTTCGCTAATGCTCTGAAGAACTTTGGGATTTGCAGCACAATAACTACTATCCAGGTAGGTACTTACACCAAAAAGCTTATCTTCCAAAACAATGGCAAATTGATTATTTTCGTTTTTCACTTCTGCCACTTTACCGGTAAGTTCAACCACTTTCCCCAAATATTTAGCATTGGCAGTTGTTTCTTCATCCGAAAATTCAGTAAAGATATTTTTGGCTGTCAACTTAAAATCGGGGCTGGTTTTTTGCATATTCTTATGT
>JAFGAF010000488.1 GCA_016933815.1 Prolixibacteraceae bacterium | reverse complement strand
ATCATTACAGCTTCGCCGGGCACATCTTCGGCCGAAAAAACAACCTTAAAACCTTTGCGAATTCCCAATCGTCCCAAACGCTTTCTGAGCATTCGCGCCAATTTGCAGTTGTGCGATTTCGAAATGTCGGTTGTTTTCACCAATTCGGGGTTTATTTTACCTCCCGATCCCATCGAGCTAACAATTTTTAATCCCAGCTGAAGAGAGTGAAAAATCAGATAAACCTTTGGCGATAGGGTATCTATGGCATCAACAACATAATCGTAAGGTTTTTGAAGTATTTCGAGCAAGCGTTCATCTTTGATGTATTCGTTTATTACTTCAATTTTTATTTCGGGATTAATATCCATAAAGCGTTGAGCCAGAATGTCGGCCTTCATTTTTCCAACATTGCTCAATGTGGCAGGTAGTTGTCGGTTGATATTGCTTTCTTCAACCATATCGCCATCAACAATTGTCATTTTTCCTATGCCTGCTCTGCAAAGCATTTCGGCAGCATAGGCTCCAACACCGCCCAAACCAACAACTAATACATGAGCGTTTTTTAGTTTTTCAATTTTTTCGGTTCCAAATAACAATTCAGTACGCGCTAACCAATTCATTTCCAAAAATATTAACAAAGTTGATTTCTATTTGTTTTTTTAAGTCGTGCAGCGATGTATTTAGTAATTCGGCAATTTTTTGGTAATTGTTTTCGATAGTTTCAGCTGAATTATCGGTTTCGATAAAAAGGCGGTTCAATGGTATATCGGACAATATATTGCTTAATTTTTCGGCAGAATAATTGCTTGGGTTACCAATTGAAAAGAACGTATTTAGCGGAAGCAGTTGTTGTGTTTGTGTTTTGTTGCCATTGTAGGCGTGGAAAATTACCGGAAGAGTGAAATTCTCTTTTTTTAAAATTCCGTTTATGTCGGAATATGCTTTTACACTGTGTATTACAAGTGGTTTTTGTTGTTCGGTTGCGGCATCAATATGGTATTCAAAAACCTTTATTTGTTTGTCGATGGGTGTATCAATGCTGCGATCTATACCGCATTCGCCAATTGCTACTACATTTTTTTGTGCAGCTTCGAAATTTATGCTTTCCCGAATTAGTTGTAAGGAGGTGTTTTTAATATTCCAGGGATGCCAGCCAGCTGTGTACCATTTGCCCGAATTTTTTTCTAAGTTGGGCAAAATAATGTTTTGCAAAGCCAGCACCCCTGCTTGTGGGGCGTAAGCCCTATGGGTATGAATATCGATATAAACCGACATTTTAGCCAATGTTGATTGATCCCATGCCCGGTATCGACGACTGTATGGGCAGTGTGTCGATGTTTGTTGCACCTAGTACAGCAAGTTTGTAACGCACCATGGCAAGGGGCACATCGCCATTTTTAGTGTCAACCTGAATATT
>JAFGAF010000487.1 GCA_016933815.1 Prolixibacteraceae bacterium | reverse complement strand
GTTTGTTCGAGCCGTGCACTTACCATATTTCCCAGCGAACGGCCAACACTGGCCACTTCGAGACTATGGGTGAGCCTGTTATGTACAAACACACTGCCCGGAAGCGGAAAAACCTGCGTTTTGTTTTGCATTCGGCGAAATGGCGACGAGAAAATCAGCCGGTCGTAGTCGCGCTGAAACTGTGTGCGCGTATCGGCTGTTATAATTCCCGAGGTTGGTTTTCCCAATCGTTTTACCGATAAAAGTTCGTTCCAGTTCATCTTTAAATCATTCATTCAGCGGTAAAAATACTTCATTTTTCGGGTATATTCACCCAAAAACATCCGTTATATATAAAATATCGCTATTTTTAAAACCACTTATAAGCCACTGCAATGCTCGAATCGTTAAAACATTTTATTGAAAATTACACCCATTTGCCCGACCACGATTGGGCACTCATTCAACAGGTTTTTCGGCAGCACAACTATAAAAAAAATGAATTCATTCTTGAACAAGGAAATATTTGCCGTTATTTCTACTTTTTCGAAAAAGGGCTGGTTCGGTTTTTCAGTAATGTCGATGGCGACGATGTTACCAAAATGTTCTGCGTTGCCCCGTATTGTTTTACATCGAAAGTGAGTTTCCGCAACCAGTCGCCGGCCAACGAAAGTATTCAGGCACTCGAAAACTGCGTGGCATGGAAAATTAATCTCGACGAATACCAAAAACTGGAACAAATTAACTCGTGGAACATTTTTATGCGTAAGCTTTTGAATGAAATACAGGAGTTTATGGAAAACCGGCTGCTTGAATCGAAGGTTTACTCAGCCGAAAAAAACTACGAGAATTTACTAACAAGATATCCTGTTGAACTTATTCATAAAATACCATTAAAGCACCTCGCTTCGTTTTTGGGTGTTGCACCCCAATCGTTAAGCCGAATACGCAGCAATATGCATAATAGCCGAAAAAAGTTAACATAGGTGAATTTTTCTTTGACCTCCAAGTTGCAGATTTGTAGCCTCAAAAAACAAACAACATGGCAAGTTTAAAAAGTAGAATTTTGATAGGACTGCTACGAAATCAGCACATTTTTAAGGGACAGTTCAAAAAAGAAACCATGAAACACAATGTTGAATCGGTTTTGGCTTTTCGCGATAGCTGCGAAAAAGGAGCTGCCCGTTTTGGAAAGTTGCCCCACGGTGTTCAAACCCAACAAGAAACCATCAACATGGTTTTGTCGGAATGGATCGTACCCGATGGTGCGCCAAACCATAAGCTCATTTTTTATGTTCATGGTGGTGGTTATGTATCGGGCTCGTGCGCCGATCACCGGAATATAGTGGCCAAGGTGGCTTTGCAAACCGGCTACACAGCACTGCTTTACGAATATGGACTGGCTCCCAAGAACCCATTTCCGGCAGCAATCAACGACTCTCTAAACGTGTACAAAGCTGTACTCGAAAAAGGCTACAAAGCCGAAAATATAGTAATAATGGGCGAATCGGCCGGTGGTGGTCTTTGTTTGGCTCTTTTGCTTGCACTGCGCGACTCAAAAACCCCACTGCCAAAGGCAGCCGTTGCCATTCAACCTTGGACCGATTTAAGTTGCTCGGGTCAATCGTACCAAAGCAAAAACAAAGTTTCGATGGCCCCTTACAATTGCTGGAACGTTTTCAGCCACTATTACATTGGCAACAACGATGCTAAAAACCCCTATATTTCACCTTTGTTTGGCGATTTAAGCGGGCTTCCTCCCATCTACATCAATGTTGGCGAAAACGATGAGTTGTACGACGACAGCATTGCCTTTTACCGCAAAGCAATGCAAGCAGGCATTAACATCACCCTGTACGAAGGGAAAGGAATGATTCATTGTTACCCCTTATTGGCGCCCATGTTTAGGGAAGCTACCGAAGCCATGAACGATATTGTAATGTTTATAAAAGAAAAATTAACAGAATGAGCATAAGCGAATTACACAATAATCTTTACCAAGCCTACTCGCCCGAAAACCTAAACCGTATTGCCCGAAAACTCATTGTGCTGTACAAAAACAAGAACTACTCAAAAATACGTACAATCGCCAATAAAATATCGAAATATGTAAGCATCAACGATGAGAACGATGCAAAGTGCTTTTCGAGACTGATGATGATTTACCACCCCGATAAGGGAAGTTCGGTAATTAATGAGATGCAACTTTTGTATGAACAAAATAACTTCGAAAGCCTGCAAAAATACGCTCATATTTTTTTGCTGAACGACATTGAAACCATCCAAGTTGAAACTATTGATGAAAGCATTGAATATGATCCAGGTTTCGTTTGGGAAACAAACTTCGACGATGGTTATACATTTACCAACGAATATGGCGATGAAGAAATAAGCGATGGCGATAATGATTTTAACTACGAAAAATCATTCATCAACTTAGTGAAAATAAGGGAATACGGACAAACGAATATTGAAATACCAAGTTATAATTTCGAAGATATTGACGAATACGAAATGGAAGGTTCGGGGCTCGAAACTCTCGATGGCATTTCATACTGCATTCATTTAAAAACCCTCGATGTATCGAACAACTTAATTACAGATATAAGCGATTTATGGGATTTAGCCCAGTTGGAAGAGCTTTATGCTGCCAACAACCAAATAGGCTACATAGATGCCTTGTGCAACCTCACAAACCTGCGTATTGTCGATCTTTCGGGGAATCAAATTGACGATATCAGCCCATTGTTTATGCTCAAAAAACTTAAATTTGTAAACCTTGTTGGCAATAAAGTTCCTTACAGCCAGGTAAAACAATTGGAGAGCATGGGCTGTATGGTTTGTACAAGCTTAAAGTAAAAACTAGATGAATTTAAACGATTTAGGATACCATTCAAACCTCGATAAATACATCGAAGGAAACAACATCGGGTCATTAATTATTGGACGCGTTGTTTCGGAACACAAAGAACGCTATATGGTAAAAACACCCAACGCCGATTACGAAGCCGAAATACTGGGAAACCTACGTTTTACCGCCCAAAGCCGTACCGACTTTCCGGCTGTTGGCGACTGGGTAGCCATGGCCGAATACGATAAAAACAAAGCACTTATACACCATGTATTGCCACGTAAAACAATAATCGAACGACAAGCTGTTGGCAAAAAAGGCGAAAAACAAATAATTGCAACCAATATCGATTGTGCATTTATTGTTCAGGCGGTCGATCGCGATTTCAACATTAACCGTATAGAACGCTATTTGGCCATTTGCAACGCAGCGGGCGTTGAGCCAATCATTATTCTGAATAAAATAGATTTGCTCGATAAAGAAAGCATAAACACTATTGTACAAAGCATTAAAAGCCGAATTAAGAATATCGCTTTATTTGCTATCAGCAACCAGTCGCAACAAGGAATAGAACAGCTAAAAGCCAATATCGAAAAAGGGAAAACTTACTGTTTGCTGGGCTCGTCGGGGGTTGGTAAATCGAGCCTGCTTAACACCCTTTTGGGCAGGGAATTTATGCAAACCGATACCATTAGCACAAGCACCAACAAAGGCCGCCATGTTACCACCCATCGCGAACTGCAAGTACTCGATAACGGGGGAATAATAATTGACAACCCCGGCATGAGGGAAGTAGGCATTGCCGATGCAGCCAATGGGCTCGAAACCACTTTCGATCAACTGCTTGAATTGGCCGAAGAATGCCGTTTTGCCAACTGCACACACACTACCGAAAAGGGCTGTGCTGTTATCGAAGCAGTAAAAAATGGAAGCATCGATCAAATGATGTACGACAATTATCTTAAACTTCAGCGTGAACAACAACATTACGAATCGACCATTGCCGAACGCCGGCAGAAAAAAAAGGAATTGGGAAAACTGATTAAGCATTATAAGAAAATAAAAGGCAATAATTAGCCGTTTTTCTACCTTTGAAAGGAATGTAAAAACACCTAAATTGCACTTTCATTTCAAATTTAAAAAAAAGACAATGGAAGCGCATTTGCCTGTTTTTAGCGATATCGAAAAAGCTCACCAACTTATTCAACCTTTTGTACATCGTACGCCGGTGTTAAGCTCTAAAAGCATTAACCGCATTACAGGAGCTGAGCTATTTTTCAAGTGCGAAAATTTTCAGAAAGTGGGCGCTTTCAAATACCGCGGAGCTACCAATGCCGTTCAATCGCTTTGCCACGCCGATGCCCTTAAAGGGGTAGCCACCCATTCATCGGGGAACCATGCTGCCGCCCTGGCTTTGGCGGCAAAAAAACGGGGTATAGCTGCCCATGTGGTGATGCCCGAAAATGCCCCATCTGTAAAAATAGAAGCAGTTAAGGGCTACGGAGCAAACATTACTTTTTGCGAAGCCAACTTGCAAGCACGCGAAAAAACTTTGGCAAAAGTGATTGCCAACACAGGAGCTACCGAAATTCATCCATACAACAATTTTTATGTAATTGCAGGCCAAGGAACAACTGCAAAAGAATTAATTGAAGATACCCTGCACCTCAACCTGATTCTATGTCCGGTTGGCGGTGGCGGACTGCTATCGGGTACAGCCATAAGTACCAAGGCTTTATTGAGTTCAAGTAAAGTAATTGCTTGCGAACCTGCCGGAGCCGACGATGCCTTCCGTTCGTTTTACGGTAACGAAATTGTACCCTCAATTAACCCCAAAACCATAGCCGACGGCTTACTTACTTCACTTGGTCAATTAAATTATCAAATTATCAAAAAACATGTCGATGCTGTGGTTACCGTTTCCGAAACTGCAATTGTTGCAGCAATGCGTATGGTTTGGGAACGGATGAAAATTATTATAGAACCATCGTCGGCAGTACCTTTGGCCGCCATAATCGAGAACAAAATTGATGTAAAAGGCCAAAAAGTTGGCATTATACTATCAGGAGGCAATGTCGATTTAAGCAAATTACCATTTTAGCCTGTCGGTAGGCATCTATTTTATACAATTTTTCAATTATCAAAATTGATCAATTCAATTATAGATTATTGCATTTTTCAATCATTACACTGAGTACTTTTTGTATATTTCAATCAGTGTGTTGATTGTTTTTATATTATTTTCTGTCAATATATTGATTAATTTGAAAAATAATTATACCTTTGGAAACACAAAAAAGAATGATATGGATGTTCTATTTCAACGTTTTACCGAAAAATATGCACGAACGCAGGTACGAACAAC
>JAFGAF010000486.1 GCA_016933815.1 Prolixibacteraceae bacterium | reverse complement strand
CAAAACGGTGGAGAGCTCAAGTATATCGACTATTACGAGAAAGCATTGTACAACCATATTTTGGCGTCGCAACACCCGGGGCATGGAGGCCTGGTGTATTTTACACCAATGCGCCCGCAACATTACAGGGTGTATTCAAATCCTGAGCAAACATTCTGGTGCTGTGTAGGTTCGGGTATCGAAAACCACGCTAAGTATGGCGAGATGATTTATGCTCACGACAGTTCAAACCTGTATGTAAATTTGTTCATTCCCTCGGTGTTAACTTGGGCCGAAAAAGGTATTGAAGTGGAACAGACAACAAATTTTCCCGAAGAGTCTTCAACAAGTTTGACAATCAAACTAACCGAACCTGCTCAGTTTTCCCTTTTTGTTCGTCATCCGAAGTGGAACAACAAAGCCCCGTTGCTTGCTAAGGTAAACGGTAAAAAAGTGAATGCAAGCTCCGAGCCGGGCAATTATTTGGCCATAACCCGCAATTGGAAAAATGGCGACCGTGTTGAGCTTGAATTCGATATGTATACTTATGGCGAAAAGTTTCCCGATAATTCGCCCTACATGGCATTGATGCATGGTCCTGTTGTTTTAGCTGCTGCAACTGGCACCAATGATCTCGACGGAATAATTGCTGACGATAGCCGTATGGGGCATGTGGCACATGGCAAGCTTATTCCACGCGACGAAGCGCCCATGTTAATAATCGATAATGAGCAATGGGCTCAAAATATTGTTCCGCTTAACAACGGGCCTTTAACTTTCGGCTTTAACAAATTGCTTTATCCAGCCGAGGCCGATAGCTTACAGCTTATTCCGTTTTACCGCTTGCACGATGCACGTTATATTGTTTATTGGCAGGTGGCAAGTACCAACGAGCTGGCAAAAAAACTCGAAGAGTTAAAAGCGAAAGAAAAAGAAGCCATGGCCCTGGAGGCAATAACCCTCGACAAGGTTGATACAGGCCAGCAACAGCCCGAATCGGATCATAATGTGAAATTCGAAAATTCTGAGGCAGGTGTTTACAACGACAGGCATTGGCGACATGCACGGGGATGGTTCTCGTACGAACTTAACGACCCCGAAAAGGCTGCCAAAACTCTACGCGTTACATACAGTGGAAACGACAGAGGGCGCAATTTCGATATTCTTATCAATAACCAAAAACTGGCTACCGTTAATTTGAAAGCCGAACATGGCGACAGTTTTGTTGATGTCGATTATCCTATACCTGCCCCAATGATTGCAAAAAACCGTAATGGCAAAATGGAAGTGATGTTTAAGGCGCACGATAATTCTATAGCCGGAGGTGTGTTTATGGTTAGGTTATTGAAAGAATAAAACAAGATATTCAACTATATAAATCAATAATATAGAATTTATTGATTTATATAGTTGGCTAAATTGATACCTGCATAAAAACAGTAGGCTTATGTAAAATTAAAGCAAAATATCGTTATGATATATCGACTTGCTTGTGTTATTGTATTTTTAATTATCGGAACTTGTTCTCAGTTTTTATATGGGCAAAAAATCCGGTTTTATAATTCTGAGCAAGGTTTACCCAATAGCTTAATACATAAAGTATCTCAGGATAGTTTAGGTTATATATGGATTGCAACCGAGAATGGTGCCAGTTGTTTCGATGGAGTACGTTTTACAACCTATCACCACGATAACAATAAGCAGGGAACAATAGCAAGCGATTTAGTTAAGGCCATTTTTACCGATAGTCAGGGGCTGACTTGGGTTGGTACATCAAACGGATTGCAAATATATGATCGGACGAACAACATTTTTAGGGATTTTCCCTTGCAGTGCCCTAATTTTAATTTAACCCCTTATATAACTTCGATAGTTGAAAGTATTGAAGAAGAAAAATTGCTGGTATCGGTGTCGGGGTATGGGATCATGGTTTACGATATTAACAACAAAAAGTTAGATATTGAAACGACCGAGCGACTAAAAGATACCTATAATAATAGCTATCTCGGAAATTTATTTGCTGATTCAAAGGGTACTATTTGGTCGCATTCGGAACAAGGTAGTTTTTACTGCTTAAATTTTTCAAACAAAAAACTTGAAAATATAATTTGGGGCGATGAACTTGCCGAAATTTCAAAAAAAGTAGTTGTATCGGCTATTGCCGAAGATCCTGTTAACCGCAACATGATTATTGGTACCTATAATCATGGTATTTTTATTTTCGATAGGGCGTTAAATTGTGTGCGAAGGCCAAAAGGTTTCAATAACCAGAATTTAAGGATCAGGTCGTTGTTGGCAGAAAGAATAGAAAAGACTAACACTCGTCCAAAAATATGGGTAGGTACCGAAGACTCAGGGTTGAAGTTATTTGATACAACTACTGAAGCTATTGTAATTCCCGATTTTGAATATGCACCAATCGATCTTGAAAACTGCAAGGTACATTCAATTATGCAAGATGTGCAAGGCAATGTTTGGGCTGGTATTTTTCAAAAAGGTTTGTTGATTGTTCCAAAGCTTTCAAATAGGTTCGATTATATAAAATTGTCCGGTTCAAAAGGCTCAATGAGCACCAATATCGCTTGTGCAACATCAATTGCCCGCGATCTGAAAAATAATTTATGGGTTGGTACCGATGGTGGAGGGCTTTTCAAAATAACTGAAAATGGAGAAAAAAAACGCTTCACAATCGACAATACCCCATTGCAAAATAATGCGGTTTTATCTTTAACCATCGATAAACAGGGCACTTTGTGGATTTCGACCTATATGGGAGGAATCACAACTTACAACGATCAAAATGGCTTTAGTACTTTTTCGAGCAACAAAGAATTGCAAAAAGTTATTTGTACTTGTTACGATGCAAAAAACAATTGCATTTATGTGGGAACGTTAGGTTATGGCGTGAAAATACTTTCGTTAAATGGGCGCGAAATTCAATCGCTACCCAATATCGATGAAATATTATGGACCAGTTCATTAACCATTGATAATAATGGCATTTTGTTGATAGGCCACACCCAAGGACTTTGTTTTTATAATACACTTACCGGGCAAGAAACAAATTTAGATATTGCCCATAAAGTAAAGGGTTGTGCCATTAATGTATCAATGGTTGATAAAAATGGAAACTACTGGCTGGGTTCTTCAACAGGCTTGATATATGTAAATAGCTCAACACACGAAGTTGAGTTTTTTACCAAATCAAATGGTTTGCCAAGCAATTCGGTTTGTGCGATTCACGAAGATAAAAAAAGCCAAATTTGGATAAGTACAATGAATGGGATATCAAATTTCGATCCCGAAACAAAACAATTCAAGAACTATTATCTTGCCGATGGTTTGCAGGATAATGAGTTCAGAATGAAGGCATCGCATAAAGATGTTGATGGCAAATTGTTTTTTGGTGGCATTAACGGTGTTACTTCATTTTATCCGAAAAATATTGTAAATGAGGATAAGCTTGTGTCTAAAATTTACTTTTCAGAATTAAGGGTGCTCAATCGCAAGATCGATTATGACGAATTACTGGGTACGGAGAATATAATTGACAAACATATTTCGCAAGCTAAACACATTAAACTGAAACATTCGCAAAATGTTTTTTCAATTGATTTTACTGTATTGGAATTTGCAAACCCTCTTAAGTTGGTGTATGGCTATATGCTCAATAATTTCGATAATGAATGGCAATATACCGGCTCAAACCACCGTATGGCAACTTATACGAATCTGCCTCAAGGCAAATATGTTTTAAAAGTTAAAGCTTACTTCGAAGGCAATATTAACGAGGAGAATGTTGCTTACAACGATATAAATATTACCATTTTGCCACCTTGGTATAAAACATGGTGGGCATATATGATTTACCTTATCGTGTTCATGTTATCTTCTTGGGAAGTACAGAATTTTTTTATAAGAAGAAAAAATCACCAGCTAGAGCGGATCGAGTATGAAAAGAAAGAGATGAAGCTCCAGCTGTTTACCGATATTTCACACGAAATTCGTACACCTTTATCAATCGTTTTAGATCCGATTAAATCGATGCGTAAAACAGAAACGGATAATAAACGAATAGAGGTGCTTAATTTCATGTACCGCAATGTTCTTCGCGTTTTAAGCTTGCTAAATCAAATGGTCGATATTCGGGAAATGGATAACCAACAGTTCAAAATGTGTTTCCAAAAAACCGATCTTTTTTCTTTTTTAAAAGACATCATGAAATCATTCGACCAGTTGGCACTTATGCGCAATATCGATTTCCGGATCGTTTCAAATTATACATCGCTCGATATTTGGATTGACCGGGTGCATTTCGATAAAGTTATTTTTAATATTTTGTCGAATGCTTTTAAAAATACTCCCGAAAATGGGATTATAATGATCAGTGTCGATTCGTTTTGGGTAAAGTCAGAAGACAAATCGGAAAGCAAGAAAAATGAATTTGTTGAAATTTGTATCGAAAATCTGGGAGTCAATATAGTTGAAGATGATATTGAACAAATGTTTGACCGTTTTTTCCAAAGCAAAAACAATTTATCGAGTGGTTCTGGAATTGGCATGTACCTGGCCAAAAAAATTGTTGAATCACACTTTGGTACAATAAAAGCACACAATGTTGAAAATGGGGTGGCCATTGTTATAAAAATACCACTTGGACTAAATCATTTTGCAAATGAGCTTTGCTTGGATATTGCAAATGTAAATGCCGACAGCCTTTCTATTGCAGGTTTTTCTGTTTCAGATAAAGAGCAAGTTGTTTCGTCTAATGGTCAACTTTTTTATCCCTTTCAAGGTGACGAAAAGCCTGCCCGTTCGATACTTTTGATTGACAATGATATTGATTGGGGCAATTACCTTCGTATGGAACTATCGTCGAAGTACAATGTTGAGATATGTAATGATCCTCAAAAAGCATGGAAGAGTATAATAAGCACAATGCCCGATGCCGTTTTAACCGATATTTTATTGCCCAATATTGACGGTATAACAATTTGTAAAAAAATAAAAGAAAATCCCGAAACAAACTTCATTCCTGTAATTATTCTTTCTTCTCTTACCGACGAAGATTCCGAACGTATGAGCTTTTCTGCCGGTGCCGACCATTTCATAACAAAGCCAACAAGCCTTGATTTACTAACATCTACAATTGACCAAGCAATACAAACCCGTGTAACATTAAGAAACAGGTTTAGGGCCGATTTGAAATATGACTTTGATAATGTAAAAATGATTTCCTCCGACAATAGGCTTATTGCAAAGGTAATTGAAACAATAAGGAATAATATTGAAAATGCCGATTTTAGTGTTGACGAATTAAGCAGCGAGGTAGGTCTGAGCCGGGTTCATTTGAATAGAAAACTAAAAGAAAACCTGAACATTTCACCTGGTAATTTAATAAAATCAATCCGCCTTAAACAAGCAGCATATTTGTTGGTTAACAACAAACTTAATGTTTCCGAAGTTGCTTTCAAATTAGGATACTCATCACACTCATACTTCTCAAATATATTCAAAGAATATTTTGGAATGTCTCCAACCGAGTTTGTAAATAAATTTTCAGATACTGATAGTAAGGAAAACCTCACAAAAATTTTCGAGGTATAAGTAAGGTTTGAATACATCCCAAGTATTCTCTATTCCTGTAATCGAAATAAAGCTGTAATTCACATCGTATTTATGTATACTGCACATAATTAGTAGTATACGTTTTTGTGTTTTTTCAAAAACTAAAGTTTTTGTATCAATTTTATATAATCGAGCAAGCTCAAAATATAAATATTTGTATGTGTTAAAAATAATTCAATTTCTAACGAGATTTTTTTTTTTGATAACAGATATCTAATCTAATTTCTATTTAACTATTTATAACTAAACTTAAAATTTAATGAAAAAAAATCGATTATTTCTATGGGCAATAGTAATGTTGCCATTATTGTTCTTTTCGATTTGGAGTTATGGTCAAACCTCATCAATAAGGGGTTTGGTTACCGACGAATCAGGTGAGCCCTTATTGGGTGTTAATGTAGTTGTACAAGGTACAATACGTGGAACAGTTACTGATATTGACGGGAAATTTGAGATTCAAGCTTCTCCTGACGAAACACTCAACTTCTCCTTTATTGGTTACATTAGTAAGAGCATAAAGGTTCAAAGCCAATCTGAAATTAATGTTCAAATGTCACCAACATACCTCGATATGGGCGAAGTAGTTGTTGTTGGATATGGTACCGTTAAAAAAAGTGACCTTACGGGGGCTGTTACCTCAGTAAAGTCAGATGAGCTTATGGCAAATGCTCCAACATCGGTTCAATCTGCTTTGCAGGGTAAGGCCGCCGGTGTTTTGATTACATCAGGCAACACTGTAAACTCAACTCCCAATATCCGCATACGAGGAAACCGTTCTATCGGTGCTAACAACGATCCCTTGTTTGTGGTTGACGGCTTTCCGATGAATGGTGGGTTGGAATCTATTAATCCGAACGATATTGCCTCTATTGAGATTTTAAAAGACGCATCGGCAACAGCTATTTATGGTTCAAGGGGAGCCAACGGTGTTATTTTAGTTACTACAAAAAAAGGTGAAGCTGGCAAGATTACAGTTGAATACGACGGATATCTCAGTATCGGAACACTTGATCGATACCGAAAGGTAATGAATGCCGGCGAATATGCCGATTTTGTTAGAGAAGGAAACCGAAAGTACATTTACGATGGAGAAGGGGGCTATACATTGGATCCGAAAAGCAGCTATAACTCGTTGGTGCCCGATTATAATCAAGATATGAGCATGGTTTATTTTACCCAGGATCCATACTTGAAAGAATCAATCCAAAGAGGATGGGCTGATGGTACATGGAACCCCGACAATGTTCGTAGTTTTGATTGGCAAATGGCCGGTTATCGTGATTTTTCATCGTCACAAACTCATAACATTAGTATTAGGGGCGGCTCGGACAATACCATGGTCTTTTTCTCAGGCTCGTTTCTCGACCAAAAAGATATTCAATTACAATCTTTTCGCAAACGATATACATTGCATTTGAATGTTGATCAGAAATTTGGCGATCGAATTTCGATGGGAGGAAATGTCGATTTTTCTTATCTCAACTGGAATGATGGAAAAGGCATCCCAACTTTTTGGAACCCGCTTGGAACCCCATGGAATTCGCCTAATGGTGATGTTACCCTCGAAGGAGATCCTGCTTATGGCCTCATTGAACATCCTTGTGGCGAACCACTTCAGTACAACTCTTTTTACGATATCGATGGGGTGGTTAAGGATAATCAAAGCAACAATATTATGGCAAATTTATATTTTGAGCTTAAGCTTTTAAAAGGATTGTCATACAGGGCCAATTTTGGCACCTCGCTTTACCTTAAACAAGCTCAAGAGTTTTATAGCCATTTTTCAACAGTTACAGGTTTAGGTAACCCAAGGGCTAAGCAAAGTATCGATATAAACAGGGGATGGAATTTCGATAATATACTTGCTTATAACACAACTATTGGCGATCATGCTATTGGTGCCACATTTGTTCAATCAAACGAAAAGTTTATATCAGAACCAGTCTCTATTGAAGGGAACGATATTCCGTTTGAAAACCAAATGTGGTATTCGCTTGAATCGGCCGAAACACGTTCGCTTACAAGTGCATATACTCAGTGGAGTATGATGTCGTGGTTGGGAAGAGTTAATTATTCACTTAAAGATCGGTATTTGTTTACCGCATCAGTTAGGTACGATGGTTCTTCGCGCTTGGCCGTTGGACATAAATGGGTTGCATTTCCCTCGTTGGCTTTGGGTTGGCGAATTACCGAAGAGGAATTCATGAAAGATAATCGGGTAGTAAGTAATTTGAAACTACGTTTAGGCTTTGGTGTAACAGGAAACTCTGCAGTTGCTCCATACAGTACCGAAGGCCAAATCAAAGCAAGCCGATATAACTGGGGAAAAACCGAAGGCGTATTGGGATATGAACCAAGCACGCTTTCGAATAAAGCTCTTTCGTGGGAAAAAACTGAACAATATAATGCGGGTGTCGATTTTGGTTTTTTGAAAGGACGTTTATCTGGAGCCATCGATCTGTACCAGCAGCATACTTATAACTTGCTTATGGCCCGTTCGCTTCCAGCTGTATCGGGGTTTACAAGTATTATGCAAAACATTGGCGAAACACAAAACAAAGGGATCGAAATCAGTTTGAACACAGTGAACATCAAAAAAAAGAATATTATGTGGACTACTGATTTTACATTCGCTGTTAATGACGAAAAAATTACCATGTTGGCATCTGGTTTATCCGAAGATCTTGCTAACTTTTGGTTCGTTGGTTATCCGATAGATACTTATTACGATTATGTTGCCGATGAATATGTATGGGGCTACTCAAAAGATGACATGGAAGACATTCGGCTTTTTAAAGAAAATAAGTCAAGCTTTAAACCCGGCGATCTCAAAATTATCGATCAGAATAACGATTATAGAATTAACCCAGAAGATAGAATGATAAGGGGGTCGAAAATGCCAAAATGGTCAGTTAGTATGGCAAATACTTTGACGGTTGGTGCATTCGATTTGTACTTGTTTATGTATGGTGCATTTGGGCAAACCGTGTATTGGGATCCAGGGCAAAGCATCGGTGGCCGTAGCAATACTGCTAAAGTTGATTACTGGACTCCCGAACGCACTCAAACCAAATGGCTTGCTCCACATGCCGATATACAAATGCCAAGTAATATTTCAGCCATGTACTATTGGAAAGGCGATTTTCTGAAAATATCGGATGTTACTTTAGGCTATACCTTACCCAATTATTTAACACATAAGATGAACATTGAGAAGATCCGTATGTATGGAAAAATTCAGAATCCATATATGTTTACCAACTTCGAAGGCAATGATCCTGAAGCAGCAATAGCCCACCAACGCGATGCTCAAGGAAAACTAACTTCATTTTGGGATGCACCTTTTACTATGAGGAGCTTCATGCTTGGATTAAATGTAACATTCTAATATTAACAACAATGAAAATATTAAAGAATATAATAGTATTTGCAGGATTAACTTTACTCTTTATGTCTTGCGAAAATTTTCTCGACGAAGTTGGCTATAACTCCGATTATACTTATTACGAAACAGCCGATGGATTGGAAACATTAGTGGTTTCGTGTTATCAGAACACCCGCTGGTGTGCAAATAACGAAACTCAATATGCAATGGAAGACATGGGTACCGATATTTACATGCTAGCCGGAGATGGTTCTCATCGTGATGCTTTTGGGCAATATCTTTCAACATCGATGACCCCGCAAAAAGATTTGTTATTCAGTTTTTGGAAAAATAACTACAAAGGCATAGCCAATTGTAACTTAGCAATACAGTACCTTTTAGAAGATACAAAGTTATTGAACGATATACGTCAAATAAGGCTGGGCGAAGCTTTGTTCTTACGTGCATATTATTATTATGAGCTTGTAATCCAGTTTGGCGATGTGCCATTGAATCTTACACCTACCGACAAGCCAAAAACCGATTTTTACAGGTTGCCTCAAAAAGAAATCTGGAAACAGATCATAGCTGATGCAACTAAAGCTTGGGAGCTGCTTCCTTGGGCCGACGAAGGAAAAGTAACCGGCAATTTTGGTAGGGTAGGAAAAGGTTCAGCTGGTCATTTGCTTGCAAAAGCTTACATGTTCCGTTATTGCGATAAATATGCAAAAAACCAGTCAGATCCTAATATGAACGAAGATAGGGGCGGTTTGGAAACCGATATCGACTCGGTAATTTACTATGCAGCCAGGGTATGTAACTTTGGCGAAGGTGCCGGAAGCGGAAGCAATCATTCTTTGGCAAACGATTATGCCTCGCTTTGGGGATGGGATCAGCAATTTGGCTTTATTGAAGAATACATGGGGCCTGAAATTCTGTTCTCAATCAATTTCTCAACCGACCATTTTTATAATAACGTAAATGCATCATCTGTAAACGATGGTGGAAACTGGTTGCATCTTTTTTATGCAGGGCAAAACGAAAACTACCCCTTAAACACAACGCTTGAATCGGGCGAGGATGTTGCTTGGGGTAATAATATTGGCTTAACCCGAAATATGATTAGCGGCAGGCCTTGGCGCAGGCTCTGTCCAACACCGTATTATTATTCCGAGGATGGTTTGTATGCCGCACGGAATTATGAAAGCAGTAAACTTGGAAAATTGATCGATTCAAGGCTTTACAAATCACATGTATGGGTGTATTATTGTAACGACGAAAATGTCGATGTCCCTTGGACTTCTTACTCTAATTCAGCCGGTTCATTTAATCCCACTAGCATAGGTATGGTTGAGGGTGAACAACGTTATGGCGTAGGTGATACCTGCTTGGTTCTTTCTGTCGAAAATGTGTCGAAACGCTTTTCTAGTGGAACAGATAAGGAAAAGCTCGCTTTGGCAAGGGCCCAAGAAAATTATTGGTACGTTCCCATGCAATCAATTAATGTTCCAACCGATAGGGGCGATGTTGCTGGTTACGATGTAATTACCAATCAATTTCCACCTTTGTTGAAATACCACGATAGCCGTCGTGCTGCAGTTCAGGATCATGCCAACTACAAAAACGTAATTAAAATGCGTTTGGGCGAAACTTATATTTTGCTTTCTGAAGCTTATGCACGCAAAGGTGATTTTGCTAATGCTGCGGAAGCTTTGAATTTTGTACGAATACGTGCAGCTTGGAAAGAAGGCGAGGAGAAATACGCACATTACTGGAAGTATGATGGGGGAAGCTATGAAACAAGAAAAGCTTCATCAGAAAATGACATGGTGGTATCGGCAGGTTTTATTAGTAGCTTCTCAGGCGACAGATTAACCGATTTCTACCTCGATGAAATGGGGCATGAAACAGCTGGTGAGTTAAACAGGTTTGATTTGTTAGCCCGATATGGTGCCGATTATTGGAAAAACAAAATTGAAGCAACCAATTATTGGACTGTTGGCTTCATTCAGGTTTTTCATCGTTTTCGCCCAATTCCTCAAGCTCATATCGATAACCTGATCCCTTCCGATCCGAATCCTCAAAACTATGGATATTATTAACCTTATTAGCAGAGTTTAATTTAGTAGTTATTATAAGCTCAATTTTTAATGTACGCAAAGAAAAGAGATTGATTTTTTATCAGTCTCTTTTCTTTTTACATGGATGGCTTATTTATACATAAATGAAAGGATGGCGCACAATATACCTAAATTTATAAAAGGTTTATCTAAATTTAAAATACTCCACAATTAAGCTTTCATACCTTTATGTGCTTTTTTATTTAACCAAAACAAATTAAGTCATAATAAAATTGATGAAGGTTCGGGTAGGTCAATTATTTGCAGGTATTTTTTGTTTTTTGCTTTTTTTGGGCAACTTTTCAGTTTTAGCTCAAAGTATTGTCATTAACGAGGTGATGGCTTGGAATGTTAACGGCATAACCGATAGCGATGACGATAACGAGGATTGGATTGAAATATTTAATTATGGAAATGCTGCGGTGAACCTCAAAGGCATTGCCTTGTCGGATAATAGCTTACAGCCATATAAATGGGTTTTCCCCGATTTTGAGTTAAAACCCAAAGCGTTTTTGTTGATTTGGGCATCGGGGAAAAACCACCGAACAATCGGAAAACCCTT